>CAJCHR010000505.1 GCA_903970225.1 Actinobacteria bacterium 21-64-8
GCGGCGTCCGCTTGCTCGGCGATCCAGTCGTCGGCGGCATCGAAGCCGTCGCTGACCACCACGCGGCCCAGCAGCGGATGCTCGGGCACGCGCAGGCGGCTGTTGCTGACGATCATGACCGGAACGCCGAGGCGCAGCGCCACGCGGTAGATCTCATCCTTGACCGGGCACGCATCGGCGTCGACCAGGACGCGCACCGTCCCGGGCGTGGGCCCGGGTCCAGCCCCAACCCCGGCCGACGTCACCGCGTGCGCTTGCCCTTGTACGGCGGCTTGCCGCCCGCCGACGCGCGCGGACCATAACGCGGGGGACCACCTGGCGCGCCCTGACCACCACTTGGACCACCGCGATCAGCGCGATCACCCGGACCGCTGCGCGGCGCGCGCTGCTCGGCGTGCGACGGCGGGCCGTCGGCCTCCTCGATGCGGACGCCGCTCTCGTCCTCGCCGCCGGCCTCGGCCGTGCGCGCGACCGCCGCGGCGAAGCGTGCAGCCATCGCGCGCGGCACCTGGAAGCGCGTCTCGTTCGGCGCGATGCGGATCGCGCCGATCTCGTTCTTGGTGATGTGCCCGCGGCGGCACAGCAGCGGCAGGATCCAGCGCGGATCGGCGTTCTGCCGGCGCCCGACGTCCATGCGGAACCACACGACATCCTCGAACCCGGCACGATGGCCGTCCGTGGGCGCGGAACGCTCGCCGCGTTCTCCAGCCGGGCCATTGGCCCGCGCGCTCTGCTCGATCAGCTCTTCGGGCGCGGGCAGCGCGGAGCGATGCGCCTTGACCAGCAACGCCGCGATCTCCTCAGGCCCGCGCTGCTCGAGCAGCAGCTTGGCCAGCGCGCGATCTTCCTCGTCGATCTCGACGGGGGCGAGCAGCGCCTCGAGCATGCGCTCGCGGTCCTTGGCGCGGATTTCCTCGGGCGTCGGCGCGCCGATCCATTCGGCGTTGATCCGCGCCGAACGCAGCATCATCTCGACCCGGCGGCGGCGCGGATAAGGCACGAGCAGCACGGCGGTGCCCTTGCGTCCCGCGCGCCCGGTGCGGCCCGAGCGGTGCTGAAGCGTTTCCGCATCGCGCGGTAGCTCCACATGGATCACAAGGCTCAGCGTCGGCAGATCGATGCCCCGCGCGGCAACGTCGGTCGCGACGCAGACTCGCGCGCGTCCGTCACGCAGCGCTTGCAGCGCGGCGTTGCGCTCGTTCTGGCTGTGCTCGCCCGACAGCGCGACGGCGGCAAACCCGCGCTCGACCAGGCTGGCGTGAAGATGCCGCACGTTGTCGCGCGTCGCGCAAAACAGCATCGCGGTCTGCGCTTCATGCAGCCGCAGCAGGTTGATCGCCGAATGCTCGATGTCCGAGGGAGAGATCGTCACCGCCTGGTAGACGATGTCGCCGTGGCCGCGATCCTCGCCCGCGGTCGAGATGCGCAGCGCGTCGCGCTGGTAGCGCTTGGCCAGCGCCACGATCGGCTTGGGCAATGTTGCCGAGAACAGCATCGTGCGCCGGCCATCGGGTGTCGCATCGAGGATGTGCTCAAGGTCCTCGCGGAATCCCATGTCGAGCATCTCGTCGGCCTCGTCGAGCACCGCGACGCGCAGGCCCGACAGATCGAGCGAGCCGCGTTCGAGGTGATCGCGCAGACGTCCCGGAGTGCCGACGACGATGTGCGTGCCATAGCTCAGCGCGCGGCGCTCTTTCGAGGCATCCATCCCGCCGACACAGGTGACGACTCGCGCGCGGGCCTTGCTGTAAAGCCACTCCAGCTCGCGGCTGACCTGCAGCGCGAGTTCGCGCGTCGGCGCCACGATCAGCGCAAGCGGCAGGCCGGCTTGCGGCAGCCCTTCGGCCTCGAACAGCTGGTCGGCCATGGCGAGCCCGAACGCGACGGTCTTGCCCGAACCGGTCTGCGCGGACACGATAAGGTCGCGTCCATGCGCGTCGGGTGCGAGCACCGCGTCCTGGACGGGGGTGAACGCGGCATATCCACGTTCGGCGAGAGCCTCCGATAACGGCGGCGGAAGATTGGCGATGGTCATGAAGCGTGCGCAGATGGGCGGTATGGCGCCCGGATGCAAGGCAATGCTGTCCCAAGGCACACGTCAAGCCGTCCGAGGAGCCCGGCGACCCGACACGAGCCAAAAGCAGGCTTAACCGTGCAGCCCGCTACCTGCCGCGTTCAAACCCCGATTGTGGGATCATCGACAAACGGGAAATGATCGGGAAAATGGCTTCGGCACATTCCGAGGACCTGCTGAACGAGGTCGTCGTGCGAAGAAAACGCGGCCTCGGATCTCATGACCGGTTCGGTGCCATCATCCACAAACACCTCGGCGAAGATCTGACCGCTGGTGGTGTCGGTCACTGATTCGATTCTGATCGCCGCCATGAGAATTGGTCCTCCTGGCTCAAAAAGCGCCGACGAGCCGCGAAGGTTCCGAAAAAGGTTCTTCCAGAACACGGGCCAAAATCCTGTTCATGGGCGATGACTGTCCTCCCGACACACAGCGAACTGGCGAAACAGGCCCGACGCTGGTAGGCGCGCGCCCATGCTGCAGATCACCGACGTCACCGTCCGCCTGGGCGGGCGCATCATTCTGGACCGCGCGACCGCCGCGCTCCCCCCGCGCAGCCGCGTCGGCCTGATCGGCCGCAACGGCGCGGGCAAGTCGACGCTGATGAAGGCGATCATCGGCCAGATCGATCCCGACGAGGGCTCGATCGAGATGCCGCGCCGTTCGCGCCTCGGCTACATTGCGCAGGAAGCGCCGAGCGGCACGTCGACCCCGTTCGACAAGGTGCTGGAGGCAGATGTCGAGCGCACCGCGCTGCTGATCGAGGCCGACGATCACTCGGACCTCGACCGGCTCGGCGACGTGCACGACCGTCTGCTCGCGATCGACGCCTATGGCGCGCCCTCCCGCGCGGCGCGGATCCTCTCGGGGCTCGGCTTCGACGAGGAGGCACAGAACCAGCCGCTCGATTCGTTCTCGGGCGGATGGAAGATGCGCGTCGCGCTCGCCGCGCTGCTGTTCTCGGCGCCCGACGTGCTGCTGCTCGACGAGCCCTCGAACCACCTCGATCTCGAAGCGACGCTGTGGCTCGAGAACTTCCTCAAGGGCTATCCGGGCACGCTCCTCGTGATCAGCCACGAGCGCGATCTGCTCAACAACGTGGTCGACACGATCCTGCACCTGCAGGGCGGCAAGCTCACGCTCTACACCGGCGGCTATGACGACTTCGAGCGCCAGCGCGCCGAACGCGCGGCGCAGCTCGCCGCCGCCAAGGCCTCGCAGGATGCGCAGCGCGCGCGGCTGCAGGATTACGTCGCGCGCAACTCCGCGCGCGCCTCGACCGCCAAGCAGGCGCAGTCGCGCGCCAAGATGCTCGCCAAGATGCAGCCGATCGCCGAGATGGCCGACGATCCGACCCTGACGTTCGATTTCCCCAATCCGACCGAGATGAAGCCGCCGATGATCACGCTCGATCTGGCGGCGGTCGGTTATGGCGACACGCCGATCCTGCGCCGGCTCAACATGCGGATCGAGCCCGATGACCGCATCGCGCTGCTCGGCCGCAACGGCAACGGCAAGACCACGCTCGCGCGGCTGATCGCGGGGCAGCTCGCGCCGCTCGAAGGCACGATGCACATCTCCAGCAGCAAGCTGCAGATCGGCTACTTCACGCAGTATCAGGTCGAGGAGCTCGAGGCGGGCGAGACTCCGCTGACGCTGATGAGCCGTGCGATGGAGGGCAAGCCGCCCGCCGCCGCACGCGCGCAGCTCGGCCGGTTCGGCTTTCCCGGCCAGAAGGCGACGACGCTGGTGGGCTCGCTTTCGGGCGGCGAGCGGGCGCGGCTGGCTTTGGCGCTGGTCACGCGCAACGCGCCGCACCTCCTCATCCTCGACGAGCCGACCAACCACCTCGACGTCGACGCGCGCGAGGCGCTGGTCCAGTCGCTCAATGCCTATGAGGGCGCGGTGATCCTGATCAGCCACGATCGTCACATGGTCGAGCTGACGGCGGACCGGCTGGTGCTGGTCCACGACGGCACCGCCGCCGAATACAACGGCAGCCTCGAGGACTACATCGACTTCGTGCTCGGCCGGAATCAGGGCGGCCAGTCGAAGGAGAAAGTCAGCAAGGCCGACAAGAAGGCCGCGACGTTGAGCCGCGATGCGCTCAAGGCGCTCAAGGCCAAAGTGAAGGACGCCGAAGGCGCGGTCTCGAAGCTGCAGGCGCAGATCTCGGCGATCGATCTTGCGATGTTCGATCCCAAGAAAGCCGCGCCCGATCTGGCCAAGCTCGGCATCGGCGCGCTGTCGCAGCGCCGCGCGGGCCACGCCAAGGAGCTGGAGCGCGCCGAGGCGGCGTGGCTCGAGGCGAGCGAGGCTCTGGACGGACCTGGGGCCGGGCCCGCCTGAGGTGGACCGCCCGGTCCTCCTGCCCGACAAGTTCGATGTCGCTGAGTTCCTGCGCGATTACTGGCAGAAAAAGCCACTGCTGATCCGCAACCCGTGGGCGGCGTGGACCAACCCGATCGAGCCCGACGAACTCGCCGGCCTCGCCACCGACGACGATGTCGAGACGCGCCTGATCGAACTTTCGCGCGTGAGCCTCACCGCCGAGCACGGCCCTTTCCCGGCCGCGCGTTTCGGCAAGCTCAAGAAGCAGCCGTGGACGCTGCTGGTGCAGGCGGTCGACAATCATGTGCCCGAAGTCGCCGCGCTGATCGACCCGTTCCGCTTCGTGCCCAACTGGCGGATCGACGACGTGATGGTCAGCTACGCGACCGACGGCGGCGGCGTGGGCGCGCATTTCGATCAGTACGACGTGTTCCTGATCCAGGGCCTTGGCCGCCGCCGCTGGCAGATCGGCGGCATGTGCGACGCCGCGACGCCGATGGTGCCGGACAGCGACCTGCGCCTGCTCGCCGCATTCGAGCCGGTCGAGGAATGGATCCTCGAACCCGGCGACATCCTCTACGTGCCGCCGCGCATCGCCCACAACGGCGTGGCGGTCGGCGATGATTGCATGACGTACTCGGTAGGTTTCCGCGCGCCCTCACGCGGGGAACTGGTGTCTGGCTGGGCGGAGGATCTGGCGAGCTCGGCGAACGACGACGACCGCTTCCGCGACACGGCTCTGGACCCCGAGGCCAACCCCGGCGAGATCTCCGCCGGCGCGATCGACGCGCTGCACGCGATGGTTGTCGAAGCGGTGCAGGACCGCGAGGCCTTCGCGCGCTGGTTCGGCCGGTACAACAGCACGCGCAAGTACCCGGAGATCGACTGGTCACCCGAAAAGCCGATCACTGCGGCAAAGCTGCGCAAGCGTCTGGCCAAGGGCGCTGGATTGTATCGCAACCCGGCAAGCCGGTTCTCCTACGTCCGGCAGGATGCGGGCTCGGTGCTGTTGTTCGCCGATGGGGAAGCGTTCGCGTGCGCTGGAGAAGTGGTCGCCGTTGCCGAGCAGCTTTGCGCGTCCGATCGCCCGGCGTTGTCCGATGAGCCATCGCCAGCCGTAACCGAGCTGATCGCGGCGCTGATCAACCAGGGAAGTGTCGCTTTCGACGAGGATTGATGGTTACGATGCGCCTGGCTGGTCCGTCTGACGTTTCCGCAGCAGTGCCTGGCCCAGCCGCATCGTCCGGCCTTCGAACAACCGCGCATCCGGCTCCCACTCGGACGGCGCCACGACCACGATCGTCGAGCCGTGTTCGAACCAGCCCATCTCCTCGCCCTTGGCGAATGTATGGGAGAGCGTCTCCGCCCTTGGCCCCGCTTCGCGCACGCCGCGCGCGGCATCGTACCAGGGCAGGCGGATGCTCGCGACCAGCACCGCGGCCACCGGGACGAGCACCAGCTGCGCGCCGTCACCCTTCAATCGCACGGTGATCGGCGCGCGCTCGTTCTTGCAGAACAGGCGCTCGACGCGTTTGAGCGCGATCGGGTTGACGTTCCAGGTGTCGCCCGAGATGTAGCGCAGCTGCTCTACCGTCAGGTCGAAGGGCGCGTGGAAGCGGTGGTACATTCCTGCGGTGAGCCGCAGCGTGACGTACCAGCCACCTTCGAAGGCCTCGGCTTGCGCCGCATCACCGAGCAGGTCGGCGAGCGGGTAGGCCATGCCCTTGATCTGGTAGGCCGCGCCGCTCTCTATCCGGCCGAATGCGCCGACGATCGCGTCGCAGGGGCTGGCGAGCACCGCCGGGTCGGTGTCGATCGTCCGCGCGCCGGGCTTCAGCGGGCGGATGAATGCCTCGTGGAGGCTTTTGAAACGCGTTTTCGACGCATCTGACAAATCAACGTCACAAAACAGGCGCCATAGGCCAATCGATGCATCGCGCACCAACGGGGTCTCGATTTGACTGAACCAGCCCATGAACCGGGTCAGCGCATGGCGCGGAATGCGGTTGGTGAGGAGGAAGTTGAGATCCTCGTTGGCGGCCAGTCGGCCAATGGCGTTGCGCAGCCCCATGACGCGGCCCTTACCGGACCGCCGTTTACAGGAGCATGACAGTCATGCAGCCGAAATACCGCTGGCGTCTGACCGGCGCCGCCGCCGTGCTGGCGATCGCGCCAAGGCTTAGCGCCCGGCTGAAGCTGTCGCGCGCCAAGCATCGCTCGCTCGCCGGCCATTCGAACATGTCGCGCCGTGTTGCACGGTTGCTGCCCGACTATGCGTTCGACCGCAGCGCCTTCTTCCGCGCCGATGATGCGCCCAAGGATTTCGTGGCGCGCCGCGAGGCGGGGTTCGATCGGCTGACCGCGCTCTTCGCAAAACGCTTTGCCAGGAGCCGCGCCGCCACCGCCGACATCCGCGATTCGCTCCCCGACATCGCGTTCACCAGTACCTACCGCGTGCCGTTCCCGTTCAGCCCGATCGTGCGCGAGCACCTAGGCGCAGGCAGCTTCTACCAATCGGCCGAGGGCGTATTCCTGACCGACCTCGACGGCAACCGCTTCCACGATCTGACCGGCTCCTACGGCGTCAACCTGCTCGGCCCCGACGCTTACCGCGCGCTGGTCGACGAGGGGATCGCGAAGACCCGCGATCTCGGGCCGACGCTTGCGGGATTGCATCCGGTGGTCGCGGACAACGTGCGGCGGCTGAAGATCATATCCGGGCTCGATGCGGTCAGCTTCCACATGTCGGGCACCGAGGCGGTGATGCAGGCAGTGCGGCTCGCTCGCTATCACACCGGGCGCACGCACCTGGTGCGCTTCGCCGGCGCTTATCACGGCTGGTGGGGCGACGTGCAGCCGGGCGTGGGCAATCCGATCGCGGCCGAGGCCACGTACACCCTTGCCGACATGAGCGAGAAGGCGCTCGAGGTTATCGCGAGCCGCAAGGACATCGCCTGCGTGCTGGTGAACCCGCTCCAGGCGCTGCACCCGAACAAGGGCGCGCCGGGCGATTCGACGCTGATGGGTGCGCGCAGCGACGGCCGGGTCAACCGCGACGCGTACGGCGCGTGGCTGCGGCGGCTGCGCGAGATCTGCCGCAAGGCGGGCGTGGTGTTCATAGTCGACGAAGTGTTCACCGGCTTCCGCCTCGCGCCGAAGGGCGCGTGCGAATACTTCGGCGTCGACGCGGACATGATCACGTACGGCAAGACGCTGGGCGGCGGGCTGCCGGTGGGGGTGGTCTGCGGTACCGCCGCGCTGATGAAGCGCTACCGCGAGGACCGCCCCGCCGACATCTGCTTCGCGCGCGGCACGTTCAACTCGCACCCTTATGTGATGGGCGCGATGGACGCGTTCCTGCGGCACATGGAGACGGCCGAGGGACGGATGCTATACGATGGTCTCGACGAGACCTGGAACGCGCGTGCCGCCTCGCTCAATGCGCGGCTGGCGGAACTGGACTGTCCGGTGCGGATCGCGAACCTTGGCACGATCTGGACGGTCACCTTCCCCGCATCCTCACGCTATCACTGGATGCTGCAGTTCTATCTGCGCGCCGAGGGCCTCGCGCTGAGCTGGGTCGGCACCGGACGCCTCATCTTCAGCCTGGCCTACGGTGAGACGGAGTTCGCCGAGGTCGCCGATCGCTTCGTCGCGGCGACGAAGGCCATGGCGGCGGACGGCTGGTGGTGGGGCACGGCGGCCGGCAAGAAACGAACCCCGCCGCTCAAGCTCATCCGCGAGATGATCGCGTATCGGAAGCGCTAGGACGTCCGCCCCAGAACAGCAGTGCCGCGCCCAGCAAGGCCGAGAGCACCGATCCCGCCAGCGTGCCCAGCTTGGCTTCCTCGTAAAGCCGGGGCGATCCGTCGAACGCGAGCGCGCCTATGAACAGGCTCATCGTGAAGCCGATCCCGCACAGCACCGCCGCGCCCCATAGCTGGAGCCAGCTCGCCCCGGCTGGCCGCGGCGCGATACCCAGCTTGTCGGACGCGAGGATCGCGGTGAACACGCCCAGTTGCTTGCCGACGAACAGTCCGGCCCCAACCGCGAGCGGTACCGAATCGCCAAGACGCGCCGCACCGCTCCCGCCCAGCGCGACTCCTGCGTTGGCGAAGCCGAACAGCGGCACGATCAGGAAGGCGTTCCACGGCGCCAGCGCATGTTCGAGCCGCAGCAGCAGGCTGCGCTCCGCCTTGCCGGCGGCCAGCGGGATCGGCAGCGCGGCGAGCACGCCCGCGACGGTGGCGTGGACGCCGGAGTGCAGGATGCAGAACCACAGCGCGATCGCCAGCACGATATACGCCGCTGCGCTGCGGACGCCGATGCGGCCCAGTCCGAACATCGCCGCCAGGACCGCGAGACCGCCGAGCAGCCACGCGAGCTTGATCGCAGCGGTGTAGAACAGCGCGATGATCACCACCGCCCCCACGTCGTCGACAATCGCGACGGTCAACAGGAACAACCGCAGCGAAGGCGGCACGCGCGGGCCGATCAGCGCGATAACGCCCATGGCGAAGGCGATGTCGGTCGCTGCCGGCACCGCCCAGCCACGCGCGGCGTTCGCGCCGGTTCCGGCGACCGCGAGGTAGCACAGCGCCGGCACCGCCATCCCCGCAGCCGCGGCGATCACCGGCAGGCGCCGCGCCGCGGGCTGCGCCAATGCGCCAGCGAACAGCTCGCGCTTGATCTCGAGCCCGACGACGAAGAAGAACACCGCCATCAGCGCATCGTTGATCCACAAGTGCAATGTATCGAGCTTGACCACCGGCGACCACGGCAGGCGGCCATGGAACAATGCTTCGTATTCGTGCGCCAGCGGAGAATTGGCGGCAAGCATTGCCGCGACCGCGGCTGCGATCAGGATCAGTCCCCCTGCAGCCTCGCCCTTGAGTGCTTTGCCCAGCGCGCCGGAAAGCCCGTACGCCTCGTGCCGCCCGCGGTTTGTCATCAATTTTCTTTCAAGGATTTGTACTTGCATGGGTTAAGAGAACTTACACGCTGGCAATCAGCGGGGATAATATTCGGTATTGCCTGGGAAAACGGGGGGCAAGTCGATAGTGGGGACAAGGCTGATTGAAGGTCTCCAGTTCGCATCGAGCGAGCTGCTGGTTTTCGCCGCGTTCTGGTTCGTGATCGGTGCGATCGACGAACTGGCCGTGGATGGCATCTGGCTATGGCTGCTGGCGGCCGGCCGAACTCGCGAACAGATCTTGCCGAAGGGCTACGAGCTTCGTCCGCTCAGCGGGCCGATCGCGGTGATGGTCGCTGCCTGGCGCGAACCGCTGGTCATCGGTGAGATGATCGCACACACCCTCGCCTCCTGGCCGCAGCACGGCCTGACGCTGTATGTCGGGTGCTATTGCAACGATACCGCGACGCTGGCCGCGGCGATGGCGGCGAGGGCCGATCCGCGACTGCGCATCGTCATTCACGATACCCCTGGACCGACGACCAAGGCCGATTGCCTGAACCGCGTCTACCGCGCGATGCTGGGCGACGAGGCGCGCAGCGGTGTGCGTTACACCGGCGTGGTGATGCACGACGCCGAAGACATGGTGCACCCCGCTGAGCTGCCGTTGATCGACTACATGCTGGAGCGAGCGGACTTCGTGCAACTTCCGGTCCGGCCCGAGCCACAGGCGGCGTCGCCGTGGGTCGCGGGGCACTATACCGACGAGTTCACCGAGGCGCACACCAAGACCCTCGTGGTGCGCGATGCGCTGGGCGCCGCGATCCCGAGCGCGGGGGTGGGGTTTGGCGTTTCACGCACCGCGCTTGGTCGGCTTTCGGAGCATAGGGCCAGCCACGAAAACCCCGGCCCGTTCGAGCCGGCCTGCCTGACCGAGGATTATGAACTGGGGCTGCTGCTGGCGCGGCTCGGCCTGCGCGGGCGCTTCGTTCGCGCGCGTGACGCCTCGGGCGCGCTGGTAGCCACGCGCGGGCTGTTCCCCGCGACGGTGCACGATGCGGTGCGGCAGAAGACTCGCTGGATCCACGGCATCGCGCTCCAGTGCTGGGACCGGCTGGGCTGGCCCGAGCGCATGATCGACAAATGGATGGTAATGCGCGATCGGCGCGGGCCGCTGCTCGCGCTGGTGCTTGCCGCGGCCTATCTTCTGGTGCTCGTCGAGGGCCTGCTGATGGCCGCGCGGTTTGCCGGCATCGGTGAGCCTCAGGCGATTCCACCGCGACTGCATGCGCTGCTGGCGGTGAGCCTGGCGGCGCTGATCTGGCGCACCGCGTGGCGCTTCGCTTTCACCACCAACGAATATGGTCTCGCCGAGGGATTGCGCGCCATCGTGCGCATTCCGGTGGCGAACATCATTGCGATCCTTGCCGGGCGGCGTGCGATCACGGGATACGTCGCGACGCTGTGCGGACGTGCGCCGCGCTGGGACAAGACCGAGCATCACAGCCATCCGGCCGCCGCGTCCAAGCCTAGAGCATCCGCGTCATGAGCATCGCTTCGAAGAACCAGCCTTCGTCCAGCTCTCTGCCCACTCACCGGGGGCGCCCGCTAGCAGCGCTTGTGCTGGTGCTGGCGAGCTGGATCGGCATGCGCGTGGTATTCCCGCAGGACCAGGCGTTCGCCGCCTTTCGTGCCGGCCGGGTTTCGGCGCGAGGGGGTGTCGCCGGAATTCCATCCGCCGAAGCGGCGGTTCCTACGGTCACCAGTCTCGTCAGCGGCTTTTCATCGTGGCCGGGCGATGCACCGGCCTC
>CAJCHR010000506.1 GCA_903970225.1 Actinobacteria bacterium 21-64-8
GCTCTTCTTCTGCGGCAGGCGCATCGATGCGCCGCGCCCGCGCGTGCACCAACACCGCGGCCCACAACAACAGCCCATCACCGGCGAGCGCGAGGCCCGACAGTATGACGCCGATCCAGCCCGCGGCGGTCATCAGCCGCAGGTTCGGAAGGGTGGGCTGCCGCCGGATCGCGGCAAGTCATGATCGAAAAGGCTAGATGGCTCGCGCAGCATCAGCGGGCTGCTACACGCCGTCTCGACTGCCACGCAAGCCGGACGATGGGCTTTGTAGCAGACCCGGCTAGCCGAGATTCATGCGTGTTCTTGCTCTATGTTGACGAACGCGCGAATCTGGTTCAGAAAATAAAGGGTCGGAAGATTCAATAGAACTCCGATTGCACGTTCAGGTGCGTGAACCGACGACTTGTCGCAAGAAGTCATGGTTCTGAGGGGGAGTGATGCGGTTATGTGTATAAGTGTACATATTTCACAGTTCTGAGGCTCGGCGGCGATATCTGCTCCGGGTTTTTCGGAATCTTGTGTGGTTTTTTGGGAATTTGACGGCGTACGAGCTGAGCAGCCCCGCGTTGCGGTGATTTGTTCGATCGGTACGTCTGGTTGCGGCGAATGCCGCCCGAACCAGTGTGTGAGGAAGAATGGCCGGACCCATTCAGATCCTGTTGATCAAACAGTCATGCCGCCGCCTAGGGGACCGCGCCGACCGTCGCAAGGCGACCGGCATCGCAGAGCGGTTATTTGCCGCATGCGTCCGCCTGGTTCGTCAGGACTTCGACCGACGGAATAGTCTTCCGCTGTCGCAGGCCCGGACCATGAGCTGGGAGGGGAACGCCAAGGCAATTTTTCGCCTCGGCGCGTGCGTTGCGGTCAGCGCTCTCGTCGCAATCATCGCGCGAACGCCGAAAATCGAGGAGCAGCTGGTCGATGGCTTGGCTTAAGCGGGCGCTGATCGCGGACGATCACGGCGTCACACGCCGGGGCCTTGGTGAAATTTTGCGAGATCTCTATCCCGGCATCGAGATCGGCGAGGCCGTCGATCAGCCATCGATGCTCGCAAGGGTGCGCCAGGGTGGGTGGGATATCGTTCTCCTCGATGCGATGATGCCAAGCGCGCGCGCGGCCGAAACGACACGCGCGGTTCGCGCGATCGATCCGTCTCTGCCGATCCTGGTGATCACCGCGGCAACCGGGCTCGACTCCGTGATCGAGACGATCAAGGCAGGTGCCAACGGCCTGATCCACAAGCATCGCTGCATCGACGAGGTCGTCGAGGCGATCCGCAAAGTCGCCGCGGGCGAGACGTACCTGCATCCCGATACGGAAGCCGAGATCGAGCGGGAACTGGCCGCGAGCAAGCAGCCGCTCCTGCACGAGCGGCTGTCTGAGCGCGAAGGCGAGATATTCCGCCGCCTCGCGCTTGGCCGCGCGGTGAAGGAAATTGCCGGAGACCTCGATATCAGCGCCAAGACGGTGGCGACGTACGTGGCGCGGATCCGCCAGAAGACCAATCTCGGCAGCTACGTCGAGATCACGCGCTATGCGATGCAGAACGGCCTGGTCCGGTAAACCGGTAATCGGATGTCCGGGCGGTTGGGGCCGGCGATCCTTCAGGCCGCACGGAGAGTGTCCGCGCGGTCGGCTTCCAGCTTCGGCAGCAGGTCGGCGATCCGCGCGCGATAGGCGGCAACCCCCGCGTCTTTGACCGCGCCATAACCGGCGATGAGGTCCGCCGCCGCGGCGATCTCGGTCGCGACACCCAGGGTTCCCGGGCGGACCTTCTCCGCGACTTCGCGGATCAACGTCTTGTACTCGCCGATCAGCGCACGCTCCATGCGCCGTTCGGCCTGGTAGCCGGGCAGGTCGAGCACGGTCCCGCGCAGACCCTTTAGGCGCGCAAGCAGGCGGAACAGCGGCATCGCAATCCCCGCCGGGAGCGCGATCTTGCGCGGCTGCCCTGTCTTCGCATCCTTGCGCCATGAGATCAGCGGAGATGCGAGGTTGATCTTGAGCTTCGGGCTTCCAGCAAACTGATCCGCCAGCGCGGCCCCGAACGTAGGATCTGTGTAGAGCCGCGCGACCTCGTATTCGTCCTTGTAGCTCATCAGCTTGCCGAGCCCGCGCGCCACTTCGATCAGCAGCGCGTCGCCATCGCCGATCCCGCGGCTGCGCAGCATGACGGCGACGTCGTCGACAAAGCCCCGGTAACTGGCTGCCCAGTCGGCGTTCTGCCACTTGGTCAGCAGCGCGCTGCGGCTCTCAACCACCTCGGCGAGCGTGCGCGGGATTGCCGTGACAGTCTGCGCGGCGTCCGCCAGATCGAACAAGTCTTCCGCGCCGTGCGCCGCGAGCCGGCCCAGCGCGAGCGCATCGAGATTGGCCTTGGTCGCCACCCCGTTGAGCCGCACTGCTTCCTCGATCGAGGCAAGCGAGACGGGCAGCAAGCCCTTCTGGGCGGCGAAACCGACCATCGTGAGGTTGGTGAAGATCGAATCCCCCAGCAGCCGCGTCGCCAGCGATCCCGCGCGCAATGTCGCGATATTGGCGGGATCCACGCGCTTGCCGATCGCCTTGAGGAAGCGCGCGGCGGCCAGATCGAGGTTGCGATTGCGCTGGAACTCGCCGGTGGGGACCACGTCCTCGTTGGCGAGAACGTGGGTGTCGGGCCGCGCCAGCGCCAGCGTCTCGGGCGCCGAACCGACGATCAGATCGCAGGCGATGATCACGTCCGCTTGTCCCGTGCCGAGACGTGCCGAGGGGATCGCATCGATGTCGGCGCCGATGCGGATGTGACTGGTGACCGCGCCGCCCTTCTGAGCCATCCCGGTCTGATCGAGCACTTTGGCGGATTTGCCCTCCATCTGCGCGGCCATCGCGATGATCGCGCCGACGGTGAGCACGCCGGTGCCGCCGATGCCGGTGACGATCAGCGCCTGCGGCCTGGTGTAGACGTCGAACACCGGCGGGACAGGCAATGCCGCGACCTTGGCGGCCAGCGCGGCATCGTCGAAACTGCGCTTGGTCAGGCTGGCACCCTCGACCCAGACGAATGAGGGGCAATAGCCCTTGATGCAGCTGTAATCCTTGTTGCAGGTCGATTGATCGATCGCGCGCTTACGGCCCAATTCGGTCTCGACCGGCGTGACCGACAGACAGTTCGACTGCACCGAGCAATCGCCGCAGCCTTCGCAGACCGCAGTGTTGATGAACAGCCGGCGCTCAGGCTCGGGCAGGGTGCCTTTCTTGCGGCGGCGGCGCTTCTCGTTGGCGCAAGTCTGCTCGTAGACGATCGCCGACGTGCCGCTGATCTCGCGCAGCTCGCGCTGGACGGTGTCGAGTTCGTCGCGGTGAAGCACGCGGGTGCCCTTCGGCAGGTCGGCTTTGGCGAACCGCTCGGGTGCCTCGCTGACCAACACCACCGGAGAGACGCCTTCGGTCACGAGTTCGTGGACGATCTGCTCGGGCGTCAACGCGCCTTCCGCCGGTTGCCCGCCGGTCATCGCCACCGCATCGTTGTAGAGGATCTTGAACGTGATCGTGCTCTTCGCGGCCACCGCGGCGCGGATCGTCAGCAGGCCCGAGTGGGTATAAGTGCCGTCGCCCAGGTTCTGGAACATGTGCGGCGTATCGACGAAGCTTTGCGCCGCCAGCCAGGGCATGCCTTCCTGCCCCATGCTGACGGTCTGCATCGTCCGCCGCTCGGGCATGTAGTGCGCGAGTCCGTGACAGCCGGTCGCGCCCATCGCGTTTGAGCCTTCGGGCACCAGAGTCGAGGTGTTGTGCGGACAGCCCGAGCAGAAATAGGCGGCGCGGACCGCGGTGCGCTCGAGCCCGCCCGCGCCTTGTTCCAGTTCGCGCAACGCCGCGTCGCGGCCCGCAATTTCATCGGTGAGCATGCCAAGTGCGGCGATCCGCTTGACGATCGCGCGCCGCACCGTGCCCGGATCGAGCACGCCGATCTCGGGCAGCAGTGCGGTTCCGTCAGGCTCGGTCTTCCCCGAGAGCGCCGGCGCATCGGCACGACCGTAGAAGATCCGCGCGAGCTGCTCTTCCATGAACGCGCGCTTCTCCTCGACCACCAGCGCCTCTGCGCTGCCGCCAATCGCTTCGCGCGCAAACGCCGCGTCGAGCGGCCAGATCAGCCCAAGCTTGACCACCCGAAGCCCGATCTCGCGGCATGTCGCCTGGTTGATCCCGAGATCGGCGAGCGCCTGGCACACGTCGAGCCAGGCCTTGCCCGCGCTGACGATCGTCAGCCGGCGCGTGGGCGCATCGTGGCTGATCCGATCGAGCCGGTTCAGCGCCGCGAAGTGCGGCACGATCGGCAGCCGATGCTCGATCACCGCCGCCTCCTGCTCGAGCGCGGACATCGCCAGCCGCAAGTTGGGCGAGATGCCGTGCACCTCAGGCATCAGGATGGGAAACGAAAATCCCGGCAGCGTCACCGTGGTCGTAAGGTCGAGCGTGTCGGTGATCGCCTTGATCCCCACATAGAGCCCGCTCGCCCGCGACAAGGCCCAGCCGAGCTGGCCGAACGACAGGATTTCCTCGGTCGTCGCCGGATACAGCACCGGCGCCATCGCCGTCACAAGCACATGCTCGGACTGGTGCGCGGTCAGCGAGGACTTGGCCGCATGATCGTCGCCGCACAGCAGCAGCGCGCCGCCGGTGCGCGAGGTGCCTTCGAAATTCGCTGCCTTGATCGCCTCGCCCGCGCGCTCGACCCCGACGCCCTTCGCATACCACAACGAGAACACGCCATCGACGCGCGGCGTCCCGTACCAGCCGAGCTGCTGCGTGCCCCGCACCGAAGTCGCCGCCAGTTCCTCGTTCAGGCCAGGCTCGAAACGGATGTCGTGCTGTGTCAGCAGCTTTTCGGAGGCCCACAGCTGCGCATCGAGAGTGGTGATCGGCGATCCGCGATAGCCGGTGACATAGCCTGCGGTCCTGAGCCCGCCGGCGGCATCGCGCCGCGCCTGGTCTAGCAGCAGCCGCACCACGCCCTGAAGCGCCGACAGCATCACCTGTCCCGAGCCTTGCGTGTACTTGTCGTTCAGCGTGACGACCGATTTGGTCACAGGGTCTCCGGCTCGAATGCGTGGAAACCCGCGCCTTCCAGATGGCGCGGCGGCGCGCAAGCAAACCGGCGCCGAACAGCCGCGCAGGTCAATTGTGCTTGCCCAAGGTCTCTCGTCGCGGGCGCCAGGAGCGGGCTAGCGGCCGCTATACTCTTCGGCTTCACGCGGTAAGATGAGCCGAGTTGCGGGAGAACAACAATGGATGCGATGGCGGTTTCGGCCTCGCCGACGTCGATCGACGCGTTCCGAGTCAGCGCCGCGGGGCTGCTGCGGCACAGCCGGTTCTTGGCCGGTCACGGCTGGCCGATGTGGGCGAACGTCAGCCAGGCCAGATTTCCGGCTCATCAGACGGTCTGCGCGGTCGGGGCCGGGGGCAGCGCCCACGCCTTCGTGGTCGATGGCCTGGGTGGCATCCACCATTTCGTCAGCCCTTCCACGTTCACGATCACGATATCCAAGGCGATCCCCGGTGTGCTCACCACCGCAGGCGGCGTTGCGGCGGCATACGTACCGGGCGGTCCGCTGCACGTGTTTGCGCGTGTGCAGGACCGGGTCGCCGCGGTCTCACTGGTTTCGGGCGTTTGGTCGGCACCGGTCTTCGTTGGAGCGCAGCCGATCACCTCGGGGATCGCGGACCTGTCGCTGAGCGCGGTCGTGCAGCCGGGTGGAACGATCCATCTGTTCTGCTCGGGCAAGAGCGACGGGCTGGTCTGGCACACCGCGCTCGCTCCCGCGGCGGCCTATGGGCAAGCCGTCTGGAGCAGCGTCGGCGCGGACCCGGTGAACGGCAGGCCCTGCGCCGCGGCGCGCTCCGCGACTTCGATCGACGTCGCGACTCTCGATCCCTTCGCCATTACCGTATCGGACCACGCGATCGCGGCAGGCGCCTGGCAGCCGCGACAGTACAGCGATCAGGACGCGGACTCGCAGCCCGTCAGGATCGTGGCGCTGAGCGCCAATAGCCTTGCGGTGATCGGCTACGGCGAGGTCGGCGCAGGCTCCGGCGTCATCGTGAGCCGCGTGACCATCGACGCGGCGGGGAAAGCTACGTGGGGCGCATGGCAGCTGGTCCCGGGCGATCTCGTCTGGGACGGAACCGAGCTTTGCGCGCTGCTGAGGGCAGATCGATACCTGGACCTGTTCGTCAACCACATCGACGGCATGGTCACCACGTCGTGCGACACCGCCGCCGCAACGTGGACATGGCCCGCATGGCAGACGATCCCGAGCCGGCTGTTGAGAGTTCCGGGCACCCCGTTCCCGAAGCCGTGATCCCAAATCTGGCGGAAAGGGTGGGATTCGAACCCACGGATACTTTCGCATCGGCGGTTTTCAAGACCGCTGCAATCGACCACTCTGCCACCTTTCCGCGAGCGGATCGCGGCATAGCGCAAGTGGCGGCGGGCGCAAGATCGGCGGTTGCGCGGGAACGGACGTAGCGAGCGGTGGAGCGATGGGCGAGGTCGGTTCACAGGCCGCGCGAACTGTGCGAGATCGCCTGCGATGGCCAACCCCCTTCGCCTTCGAAGTCTCACGCGTATCGTGCCAGCGCTGCTGCTCGCGGTGTTGCCGTCGGCGCAGTGCGGGGCGCAAGATGCTGAGGACGCTGGATTTCAGGGCTACCTCCAGGTTCTCGATGCCAAGGCGCGCGGCGCCGGTGTCACCGAGGCGACGATCGCGCGGATGTCCGAAGGGCTGACCTTCAACCCCAAGGTGATCGCGCTCGATCGTGCGCAACCCGGTAGCGGCACCGGCGGCGGTACGCCCCCGCCGTTCGCGCCGTATCGCCGCCAGCATGTCGATAGCTCGCGCATCGCGCGCGGTCAGGCGATGGCGGCGCGGCTCTCCGGGATCATCCCGCGGATCGAGGCACGCTACGGCGTGCCCGCCCCGATCCTGCTCGCGATCTGGGGGCATGAGACCGATTACGGCGGCTACTCCGGCGACTTCGATCTGGCGCGCTCGCTGGCGACGCTCGCGTACGAGGGGCGCCGCCGCGACCTTTTCGCCGGCGAATACGTCGCGCTGCTGAAGATGGTCGACCTCGGCGTGCCGCCCTCCCAACTGAAAGGCAGCTGGGCGGGTGCGATGGGCAATCCGCAGTTCCTGCCGAGCATGTACTTGCGCATAGCGGCAGACGGAGACGGCGACGGGCGGCGCGATATCTGGAATGATCCCGCGGACACGCTGGCTTCGATCGCCAACTACTTTCGCGATGCGGGCTGGCGGCGCGGCGAGCCCTGGGGGATCGCGGCAAGCGTTCCGCAGGGTTTCTCATGGAGCGCGGTGCGTACGCCGCTTGCAGCGCCGGTCTGTGCGCCCGTGCACCAACGGTTGTCCTCGTGGAAAACCGTGGGCGAGTGGCGCCGTCTGGGCGTGACCCCGCTCGGCAGCGCGCGCGATTCCATGCTAACTTCGCTGTTTCAACCTGACGGGCCGGGCACCCCGGCCTGGCTGCTGACGGGCAATTACCGCGTGATCCTGCAATACAACTGCTCTAACTATTACGGCCTCTCGGTCGGTCTGCTTGCCGATGCGATTGCGCGCTGAGGCCCGCGCCGGGTTGGCGGCGCTCGCTCTCGTCTGCACTGCCGCCACACCGCCATTGCCCAAGTCGATGGCGCCGATCCCGATCTTCATGCTCGCCGACATGAGTTCGGGGCAGGTTCTGGCGGCGCGTGAGCCCGCCAAGCGCTTTCTGCCCGCCTCGATCACCAAGGTGATGACCGAATATGTGGCGTTCGAGGCGCTGTCGTCTGGACAGCTCGATCTCAAGCGCGAGTTCGTGGTCAGCGACAAGGTCGCGAACGTCTGGCGCTGGCGCATCACCGGGCTGGCCCTGGCGCCCAAGACCACGATCGACACCGATACGCTGCTGCATGGCATCGCCACGGTTTCCGCCAACGACGCGGCCGAAGTCTTCGCTGAAGGCTACGGCGGATCGGTGCCCGCGTTCGCAGGGATCATGAACGCGACTGCGCAGCGGCTTGGCATGCGGGACAGCACTTTCGCCTCGCCGAACGGCTGGCCAGACGGCGGGCTGACGATGGTCAGCGCGCGCGATCTGGTGACGCTCGCGAGCGCGATGATCCGGCGCTATCCGGGGCTCTACCACACGTACTTCGGCGTGAAATCGATGACCTACAACGGCCGCACCCAGTTCAATCACGACCCCACGCTGGGCGTCGTGCCCGGTGCGGACGGGATCAAGACCGGGCACACCGGCGAGGCGGGATACACTTTCCTCGGCTCGGCCGAACGCGGCGGACGGCGGCTGGTCATGGTGCTCGGCGGCGTGCCGAGCCCGCGCCAGCGCGCGGACGCGGCGCGTGACCTGATGGAGTGGGGTTTTGCCGAGTGGCGCTCGCGGCGTATGTTCCGCGCGGGCGCCACGATCGGCGAGGCGCGAGTCCAGGGCGGCGACCGCACCAGGCTACCGTTGGTCGCGGCGGGTCCGGTGTTCGCCTCGATGCCTGCGGGGACCACGCAGCCGGTGGTGCTGACGCTGCATTACGCGGGACCGCTGGTCGCGCCCATCGCCAAGGGCACGCAAGTCGCGCAGCTCGAAGTCGCCGTACTCGGCCAACCTGCGAGCCGCATCCCGTTGTATGCGGCGAAGAACATCGGCCGCGCCGACTTGATCCAGCGTCTGCGCAACGGCCTCCGGGCGCTGCTGTGAGCGCGCCGGGCCGTTTCATCAGCTTCGAGGGCGGCGAGGGCGCGGGCAAATCGACTCAGGCGCGGTTGCTCGCGGAGGCGCTGAAGGCTCGCGGCATCCCGGTTGTGCTGACGCGCGAGCCCGGCGGGACACCCGGCGCCGAGGCGATCCGCGCCCTGCTGCTCGACC
>CAJCHR010000507.1 GCA_903970225.1 Actinobacteria bacterium 21-64-8
TCCGATCTCTTCGCTCGACCCGTCCCACGTCCGCGACGCGCTGGCCGCTGGAGCGTCCGGCTACGTCCCGAAATCTGCCGGGTCGCAGACGCTTGCCAACGTCGTCGGGCTCGTGATCGCCGGCGACATTTACGTGCCGCCGATGCTGCTGGCGAATGCCGGGCCCGGTTCCCCTGTGCCAACGCCACCCGGAAAGCCGGACGATTATGGATTGACCGCGCGGCAAATCGAGGTGTTGAGGCTATTGGCTGAAGGACTGTCGAACAAAGAAATTGGCCTGACCCTCGGGCTGTCCGAGAAGACGGTCAAAGTGCATGTGAGCGCGATCTATCTTCGGCTCGGGGTCACGCGGCGAATGGCGGCTGCCGAACTGGCTCGGCTTCTGCCACCGGCGTAAACGAGGCGAGCGCTGCGCGCAGCCGGCCCGGCACGATCGGCTTGTGCAGCAGAATTAGTCCGCTCGCTTCTGCCTCCAAAAGCCGATCCGGCGCGGTGTCGCCCGTTATCAGGATAGCTGGCACTGGATGTCCAAGAATTGCGCGGACGCGGGCGATGCAAGAGATCCCATTCTCATCATCGCGCAGGCGATAATCACAAAGCAACACGTCCGGCGAATGGACCGTCTCGGCGAGTTGGGCAACCAACTCATCGGCAGATCCGGCGAGCAGGACGGTATGGCCCCACCGCTCAAGCATGTGCCGCGCTGCCTCGCGTGCCGCGGCCTCGTCATCGATCACGGCGATGCAGCGCCCGCCACCGCCCGACGGCGCGGGCAGGGCGCCCGCCGAAGCCTCAACGCAAAGCCCCGTCGCGCAGACAGGCAGGCGAATGCGGAAGCACGAGCCACGCCCCGGCGCCGATCGCAACTCGACTGGATGATCGAGCAACGCGGAAAGGCGCCGGACAATCGCAAGACCCAAGCCCAGTCCCTTGGCTCGGTCTCGTTCCGGATTGTGAAGTTGTTCAAATTCTTGAAACACCCGCGCCTGGTCGGCGGCCGCGATGCCCGAACCGGTGTCCCAGACCTGGACCGAAAGGGCGAGTCCCTCGCGACGGCAGCCAATGACGACACGCCCGCGATCGGTGTAGCGGACGCCGTTATCGATGAGGTTTCGCAGGATGCGCTCCAGCAATACCGGGTCGGTTTCAACGATAAGGCAGCATGGATGCAGAACCAGGCGCAGACCTTTGGCTTGGCAGATCAAGCGGAACTCGTCCGCGAGCCGGGAGAGCAGGGGGCCGATGGCCACCGGTTGGCGACGAACGGAGACGAGCCCTGCATCGAGCCGGGAAATGTCGAGCAGCGCATCGAAAAGCTTGTCGAGCGCGGCGACCGATTGGCCGATCAGGGCCACAACGCGCCGGTTCGGCTCCGACATATCGGGTATCGAGAAGGCCTCCGTGAGCATGGAGAGCGCGTGGACCGGCTGGCGCAGATCGTGGCTGGCGGCGGCGAGAAATCGGGATTTCGCGGCGTCGGCCTGCTCTGCGGCATCGCGCTGCAGCCGCAGCTTCTCGGCGAGCGTTTCGTTCGCGAAGCGCAGGCCGACAGCGGCCAGAAAGCGCGCGTCGTTGTCGCGCGCCATGATGACCAGAGTGAAATCAAGCAGCACGAGAAGCAGTGCTGCACCATCATAGAAAGTATTGCCCTGCAACAGCATCCAAATGAAGCAAGGCAGCGTGGCGGTGGCGAGAAAGGCCAGGCAGGCCGGCAGGAAGCTGCCAAAAGCCACCACGGCGCCGGCGGCAATGCCGAGCAGCATGCTGACGTAGAGCATCCTGATCCCGACGTTGTCGGGCAGGATAAAAAGGAAGGCACAGCCCCAGAGGAGACCTTCCAGCACGGTATAGCCGGTGAACCACCAGGCCGAACGCCGCCACACCTGGCGCGACGGCCAGCGCCGGCCCAGGGCGAGTTGGCCGGCGATGGCGGCCGCGCCCAAGACGAACCATACAGCGGCCCGCCCTTCGTCGATCACGCGGAGGCGAAGCAGGATCGCCGTGAAGATGACCTGCGCGGAGAACGCGCAGACCGAAGCGACACGCGCGTTGTGATGCAGAGCAGCGACTTGCTCGATGCCGACCCGGTCACGCTCGGCAAGGCTCATTGAGGTAGCCAAACCAACCCTCATTTCTGCCGAATTTCCGATTGAACGCCTCCCCGCGATCCGATCAAATCGCCAAGGATGCCGGAGACGCATCAACATCCTATGAACGATTGGCATTGCGGCTGCCTGGGGTCGAAACCGGTGTCGCGCTGTGTGATAATCGTAGACTCCTCTGAGTTCCGAGATTCCGCTGCATGATATTCGAGAATGGTTAGCTTTCCAGTCTCAGATTTGCTGCAAATGCGAGACTAGAGAGTTGCCACGATGGTGTGCTCGTTGCGGGTTGAGTATCTTTGCCGAGTGCTGGGGTAGGTGGCGGAGCCATTGTTCGACGGCTGTGCGTCTTGAGCCGACCAGCGCATCGACCGTTCGGCTGTAGGAAGCTCCCGGTTCGGCCAAGAAGTTCGCCATGGCGGCGTATAGTATCGTCCTAGCGCTCACGAGGCGCACAGGACGCTCCTCAGTCCAAAGCTTCGGGAGAAGCGAATCCTGATGCAGAAGTTCACGGAGACCCGGAAGGAAGAACTCGGCGATGCAGTGATCGCCATCGGCGTATCGCGGGGTCTCCCAGGTTCCCTCCGGCTTGGCTAAGATGGAGTGTCCACGGCGCATCGAAAGTAGCCGAAGTATCGCGACGGGTGAGACCGATGCGCTGTATGGCATCCGCGCGAACGCCTTTATCTGAGCCGCTCCTCGCCGAGCAAGAGGCATGATCTGGCCGAACCACTCCGGTTCCTCGTGAGCCGGGTTGGACCTGTTGAGGTTCGGGCCGCCGGGAGCCGAGAAAGGCAGGGCACATTGCGGGCATTCGATCTGCCAGTATTCGAACCAGGCCTTGATGGCGACGGGTTTGTTGGTTCTGCGAAGGTGAACGGCGCGGCACCGCGTGCAGACCTGAACGGGCGAGTATCTCTCGCGCAGACGTCGAACTGGCGTCTTGAGGGGCCGATGCACCATTTCTCGTATCTCCGCGGCTGCGACCGAGAGAGCGGCGGCCGCCCGCTGGATGTCGTCGCTTGTCGAGGCATGATCTATCTCCGTCCGTGTTGCCGCCGACAGGCCAAGATGGCGAGTCAAGTGCTCCAGACTGACCCCATATTCGGCGGCGATGCGACTCAGCCATGATGACAGTATCTCGCCTGGGAAGGGCTGTGGTACGAACGGCAGCCTGCCGTACGACGACGCGAGCCGCGTCACGCAAACGCCACCGCTGCGCGGCTTGTGGGCTGCCAAGCCGCGATGCTTTCGTCGCTGATGCATTCGGCGCCGGAGGCCACAGCCTCGAGCGCCAGGGCATTAAACATGCTGAAGATGCTTGCCGTCAGGCCATCCGTTAGCTGAAGCACCTGACGCAGTGCGCGTGCCGAGATCTGACTCCTTTCCTTCAATGGAAGGTTTCGGACAATGGCGACGACAAGTTCCTGGAATTCCTCGTAGCCCTGCCATCGCGGCAGCAGCAGTTCATCGAGGCGGCGTGCAAGCTGGACGTCGCCGCCGAGGGCTTGCCTGGCCTCGGTGACGCCGAGGCAGACCAGCGAGATCTGCAACTCATTACTCAGGTAGCGGAGCAGGTTCAGCATGATCCGTTGCTCCTTTGCGCTGCCCGCGAGGATGTTATGCACTTCGTCGAGCATGAGCAGCTTGACCTCCATACGCCGGAGGTTGCGTAGGGCCTGGGTTTCAAGGTCAAGGATCGTCGCACGTGGAGCAAACGGTACGCCAATCGTCGTAAGCAGCTGGCCATAAAAGCGCCGCTCGGTAGGGTGGCTCGACATCTGGAGCGCGAGCACCGGCGTCACGAGCCGGCGTTCAGCGCTGTCGAACGATGCTGGATGGGCGCGCCGGAAGCGTTCCATCAGCATCGTCTTGCCCATCCCGCTGTCCGCGTAGATCGCAAATCCCGGCATTCGGGTAGTTCGGGGCCTGGCAAGTAAGTCGTTCAGCAGTTCGAGCGCGTGACGGGCGCGAGGATAGGTGATCCAGCGTTCCTCCCGCATCGCGGCGATCCTTTCCGCGTCGCTGCATTGCAACAGGGCCGCAGTGGCGGGCGCAAGGTGGCTTGGATCAGGGCTCATCCCAAACTCCTCCATCCTTCAATGAAGGGTCGGGGGCGCCCGTGTCGATGTCGCGCAGCCGAGCTGGAGACGCGCCCGCTGCCGGCGCCAAAGGCCGCCGGTCGCGATTGCGCCGCGCCTTGGCAGACTTTTGCCGAGCGTTGTCCTCGATCGCGCGCTGCTCCGCAATCGAGGCAAAGATCATGGCCTCGTTGATCTCGCGTCGGCCTCTCTCCCGCAGTCGCCGGTCGGCCGCGTTGCGTTCCCAGAGGGAGACCGGCGGGTAGCCGAGGTGGCGGTAGCGAGCCTCCACGAAGGCGCCGTTGGAGCGACGGACAAATACGCGCGAGATGTCCCGAGGGTCATAGCGCACTGCAAGGGGCTGGCTGGCGCGGCCGACATCCTGCGCCAGGGCGGGCGACCAGTAACGGATTCCGAATAAATGGATGCCGTCTCGTCGGAGCGTCCGACGCTCCTCGGGCAGGAACGCTACCCAGAATTTCAGCCGGTCGGGCGGAAGTCGCAGCGGGATGTCCCCGGTCAACTCGCGCCACAGTGCGATGGGTGGCCGCTGCAGGGCGGCGTGGACTTTGTGGTGGTATTTGCCCGCGATTTCCAGAACGAGCCACCGTTCAAGCTCTCGCATCGTCAGAGACGCGCGCGCCTGTGCATCCCTGCCTTGCCGGTCGCCGACGGAGCTGCCGGTGCTGCCATCAACTACGTGCAGCGCGTTCATGTGCGTGCCGATCAGCCGCTCGATATGGCCGCCGTAGCGAGGAACCCCAGGGGGCCGGAAGTCGACAGCGACGCCGTGCTCCTCGCAGCCGCGCATGAAGGCCCTGCTGCGGAAATCGGAACCATTGTCAACCAGGATAGCCAGCGGCAACCCCATCGTCGGCCATGTCACGTCCAACCCCATGTCCGCCATCTGCGTTGTCTTGTCGAAGATCGCATTCAGCAGGCAGAGTCCGACCGAGATGACGGAAGGTTCGTTCAGGGAGAGGTGGTATCCAACGACCATTCGGGTGTGGACGTCGATGGCGAGCGTGAGCCAGGGCCGCTTCACCGCCTGACGGGTTTCCGCGTCGAC
>CAJCHR010000508.1 GCA_903970225.1 Actinobacteria bacterium 21-64-8
GGCCCGGAAGGCCTCGGCATGATGCGCGCGGCACCCGCGGTGGGTGCGGCGCTCGTCGCGCTGGTGCTCTCGGCACGCCCGATCGAGCGCAACGTCGGGGTCAAGATGCTGGCGGCGGTCGCGGTCTACGGCGCGGCGACGATCGCCTTCGGGCTCTCGCGCTATTTCCCGCTCTCGCTGCTGTTCCTGATCGCGCTGGGCGGGGCGGATATGGTTTCGGTGTTCGTCCGATCGAGCCTGATCCAGCTCAAGACCCCCGATGCGATGCGCGGGCGAGTCTCGGCGATCTCGGGCCTTGCGATATCCGCGTCGAACGAACTGGGCGAGATGCAGTCGGGGCTGGCCGCCTCGCTGCTCGGTGCGACGGGAGCGGTTGTCTTCGGCGGGGTTGGTGCGATACTCGTTACCCTGGCCTGGACCGGATTGTTCCCGGAACTGCCGCGCACACGAACGTTCGCCGTAAAACCGGCATCACTGGAACCTACCCCAGCGGGAGCTTGACCATGAAGGCCCAGAGCGTCCTCGACACAATCGGGAAGACCCCGCACATCCGGCTTTCGCGCCTGTTCCCGGACCACGAGGTCTGGGTGAAGTCGGAGCGCACCAATCCTGGCGGATCGATCAAGGACCGAATCGCGCTGGCGATGATCGAGGCAGCCGAGGCCGACGGCAGCCTCAAGCCCGGCGGCACGATCGTCGAGCCGACGTCGGGCAACACCGGCATCGGCCTTGCGATGGTCGCCGCGGTCAAGGGCTACAAGCTCGTGCTGGTCATGCCCGATTCGATGTCGATCGAGCGACGCCGGGTGATGCTCGCCTACGGAGCGCGCTTCGACCTCACCCCGCGTGAGCAGGGGATGAAGGGTGCGCTAGAGCGCGCGACGCAGATCCTGTCCGAGACGCCGAATTCGTGGATGCCGCAACAGTTCGAGAACCCGGCGAACATCGCGATTCATGCGCACACCACCGCGCAGGAGATCCTCGCCGACTTCGCCGACACGCCGATCGACGTACTGATTACCGGAGTCGGCACCGGCGGGCACCTCACGGGCTGCGCCGAAGTGCTGAAGGCCAAGTGGAGCGGCTTCAAGGCTTATGCGGTCGAGCCGACGCTTTCGCCGGTCATTTCGGGCGGCCAGCCCGGGCCGCACCCTATCCAGGGCATCGGCGCAGGCTTCATCCCCACCAACCTCCACACCCAGTCGATCGACGGCGCGATTGCGGTGGATCCGGCCGACGCAAAGGAATGGGCGCGCCGCTCGGCCACTGTCGAGGGCCTGCTCGTCGGCATCAGTTCGGGCGCCACCCTGGCCGCGATCGCGCAAAAGCTGCCCTACCTTGCACCCGGCGCGCGCGTGCTCGGCTTCAATTACGATACCGGCGAGCGGTACTTGTCGGTGCCCGACTTCCTGCCCGAGTGAGCGAACTCGCTCGGTCGGCCGCTCAGGCGATTCGCTCCAGCGAGTCGCCCTCGAGCAGCCGGTAGAAGCAGCTCACCGCGCCGGTGTGGCATGCGGGGCCTTCGGGCCTCGCGACGATCACCAGTGCGTCCTGATCGCAATCGACTCGAATTTCCTGCACCTTCAGGAAGTGTCCCGAGGTCTCGCCTTTCAGCCACAAGCGTCCGCGCGAACGCGAGTGGAAGTGTGCCAGGCCGGTTTCGCGCGTTTTTGCCAGCGCATCGGCATCCATGAAGGCGACCATCAGGACCTCCTTCGTTTCCGAATCGGTTATGATTGCCGTCAACAACCCGGAAGAGTTGAACTTCGGCGCGAAGACCCTGCCCTGCTCGCGTTCGTCCGCATCCAACCGCACCATAAATCACCTTCTGTCCCGCAGGCGCCTCGCCGCCCGACATTTGTTGCAGGAACACAACAGATCGCGAACGAAATCCACACCGCGAATCGATCGCGCTTTTCTTCGAGCGATTTCCGGAGAAAAAGAGCTTCAGCCAGGGGGCAAGCGGAAGCTCGCAAGGGTCACGCGCCATGGTTCAGGGATACGGTGAAGCGGCCAAAGCCGCGCATCGTAGCAAAAAATGAGGGATTGGGCGAAGCGGCCACAGGGGGCCGCTCAATCGCGAAAGCGACGCTCTGACAGTTTCGTCACGAGACGCCCGGGGATGTATTTCCCCGGGCGTTTTCGTGTCGGCCCTTCGCTTGGTTCCGGCTTTTCGCAAAAAGGTTCACATCACGTCGAGCGCTTCGTGCAGGACCCGTGCGAAGCAGGCGATCACCACCTTCTCCGCCCCCGCACGCTTGAGCGCCGACACGCAGGCATTGCTGGTGGCGCCGCTGGTGAGTACATCGTCTACCAGCACCACGCGTTTGCCTTTGATCGATTCGCCGCGCCGGGGATGGATCGCGATCGCGCCCGACAACACCCGCGTGCGCGCCTTGCTGCCGAGCCCGCCCAGAGTCGGCGTCGCCTTGCGCCGGACAAGCCCATCGACCACCAGCCGCGCGCCGCGCAGCTTCGCGATATCGGCCGCCAGCAGCGCCGCCTGGTTGTAACCCCGCCGCCAGAGTCGCCAGCGGTGAAGCGGCACCGGAACGATCAGCCATTCCTCGTCGATCTGGGCCAGCTTGGTGGCCATGAGCCGCGCCATCATCCCGGTCAGGGCGATGCGGCGGCCATGCTTGAGCGCGAGCACCAGCTTGCGCGAGGTATCGTTGTACAGCGTCGCCGCCGCGATCCCGTCATGGCGCGGCGGATGAGCGAGACAAGGCGCACAGACCGCACCGTCGGACAGATGCACGCCGCTGCCGAAAGGCCTGCCGCAGCGCCCGCAGCTTGGGTCGCCCGGAATTACGAGCTGGCCCCAGCACGCGCCGCACAGCCCGATCTGCGCCGCCGTCCCCTCGCCGCACAGCGGACAGCGCGGCGGGAACACCAGATCGAGTGCCGGCGTGAGGACATCCGCAAGGGCCATGCCCAAAGCTTACGCCGCCGTACCGAGCAGGCCAAGCGCTTGCGTCGCGCGGGCCGCTGGGCAAGAGCGCGCGCATGGCCTCAGCCCCGCCCCCTTCCCCGCCGACGATCTTCGCGCCCCGCCGCCGCATCGCCGCGCGCCGCCGGATGCTCGCGCTCCAACCCCGCAGCGACGCGCCGCGCTACCTGATCGAGGACATGATCGAGGACGTACTCGACCGGATCGGCTTCGTGCGGATCGCAATCCACCGCGCGCTCGTGATCGGCGATTTCACCGGTGCGCTCGTCGCCGATCTGCGCGCACAAGGCGCGAAGGTGACCGCATGGGAGCCTGCCACCGGCTTCGACGAAGAGCGTCCCTATCCGGAAGGCGGCTTCGACCTCATCGCCAGCCTCGGTACGCTCGACACGGTCAACGACCTGCCCGGCGCCCTGGTCCACATCCGCAATGCGCTGGCGCCTGGCGGCATGATGGTCGCGAGCTTCGCGGGTGCAGGCAGCTTGCCCGTGCTGCGCGAGGCGATGCTCGCGGCGGACGGCGATCGGCCCAGCCCCCGCGTCCATCCACAAGTCGACGTACGCGCGGGCGCGCAGCTGCTTCAACGTGTGGGACTGGCCGATCCGGTCAGCGACGGCCGGACACTGACGGTGCGATTCGGGTCGCTGGAGCGACTCGTCGGGGATTTGCGTGCGCAAGCGTTGTCCAACGTGCTGGCACGCCCGGGACCGGCGCTGTCAAAAGGCGCGCTGGCACGCGCACGCGCCGCATTTGCCGAGCAAGCCGTTGATCACAGGATATCCGAGCGCTTCGAGATTCTCACGCTGACCGGCTGGAAGAGGTAAGATTTCCCACACTGCGCCGCTGGGTGACAAAATATCCAGGGTGACGAGATATGCGCCTTTCCGCTCTGCGAGCCCTAGAACGTGAAAGAGCCCGGTAGCATAAGCTACCGGACTCTCCACCGCCGTTGGGTTGGGTTGGGCCGACGGTGTTCTGCAAACCGAGTGATTCGGAAATGCGGCATCTGAAAGGTTTCGCCGCATCTAATCAACTCGAATTAACGCCAGCTTACTTCAAAAGCGACAAGACGTTCTGCTGGCTCTGATTTGCCTGCGCAATCATCGCGGTCGAGGCCTGGCTGAGGATCTGCGCTTTGGCCAACGCCATCGATTCGGCCGAATAGTCGGTATCGACGATCCGCGAGCGTGCGTCGGACAAGTTGGTCTGGTTGCTGGTCAGGTTGTTTACCGCCGAAGACAGCTGCGATTCGCCCGCACCCAGGCTGGCGTTGGTCGCATTGACGTCGATCAGAGCGGCATCGACATTGGTCATCGTAGTCTGCGCGGCCGAGACGCTGCTGACGTCGAGCGCAGTCGCCGACAGGTTCGTGCCATCGATCGCCGTGCTGGTCAGCGTGACCGCGTCGGCCGCGTTCGGACCCGCCTGGATCGAGAACGTCTTGTTGGTGCCGGCCGTGGTGCTGAACAGCGCGTTGCCGTTGAACTGGGTGTTCGACAGCACGCTGCCAATTTGCGTCGTGAGCGAGGTCACTTCCGACTGCATGTCGTCTCGGTCCGACTGCTGGTAGGTGCCTGAAGCCGACTGCACCGCCAGCTCGCGAACGCGCTGCAGCATGTTGGTGACTTCGCTGAGCGCGCCTTCACCGGTCTGCGAGAGCGAAATGCCGTCGTTGGCATTGCGAATGCCCTGGGCCATGCCATTGATCTGCGAAGTCATCGAGTTCGAGATCGCAAGGCCAGCGGCATCGTCCTTGGCGGAGTTGATGCGCTTGCCAGTCGAAAGGCGCTGCATCGAGGTGCTGAGCATCGACGCGGCGGAGTTCGACGCGTTGGCGGCGCGAGTCGCGGACGTGTTGGTGTTGATCACGGTCATGGTGTGCTCCCGAATGAATTTCGTGGCGGTTCGCAGCAATCGCCGACCAGTCCATCCGGTGCGGCTGCTGAGCCCAAGAGCGACGCCGGCCGCGAAACTTTAAGCCTGCCGCCATTTTTTGCAGCAGCGACGCTCGTCCCGCTCCAAAGCAGATACGCAAAACTACGAGGCCTTAAATTTCCGAAACCTTGGCCGTTGCGAGGGCAAAGACGGTTCATCGAGATGGTTAAGGACGCAGGCCCCATGTTCTCTCTGGCGTACGACAACAGCGTCGCAAACGGCCACGCACCGCTGGTGCAGCTCGCCGCGGCGATCGCAGGCGATCAGGACGAGACCAACAACGTGGTGCTGCGCGATGTCGCGGACGCTTCGGCCATGCCACGCGGCTCGCGGGTGATAACGCTCGATCGTACCCGGCACGCCGGTCTGAGCCGCAGCGGCGACGTGACCGCGATGGCCTATGTCGATCCTTGCAGCGAAGCCTCGGTGGCAGCGCTGGTCGCCTGCATCGCGGCGCCGGGCGCGCCGATCGCGGCCGATCCCGAAAGCCTTGCGGTGCTCGCCCTCGCCCGCCGTCTCGCTGCGAGCGACATTCCTGTGCTGATCAATGGGCCGACGGGCACAGGCAAGGAGGTGCTCTCGCGCTACATCCACCGTCACAGCGCCCGCCGCGACGGCCCGTTTATCGCGATCAATTGCGCGGCGATGCCAGAGTCGATGCTCGAGGCGATGCTGTTCGGCCACGTCAAAGGCTCGTTCACCGGCGCCACAGCGGCGAGTGAAGGCTTCTTCCGCGCCGCGCACAGGGGGCACCCTGTTGCTCGACGAGATCGCGGAGATGCCGCTCGCGCTGCAGGCCAAGCTTCTGCGCGCGCTGCAGGAAGGCGAAGTCGTTCCGATCGGGGCGACCGAGCCGGTCAAAGTGGACGTGCGGATCATCGCCTGCGCCAACCGCGACCTGCCGACCGAAGTCGCCGAGAACCGCTTCCGCGCGGACTTGTTCTATCGCCTCAACGTTTTCCCCCTTGCGTTGAGGCCACTGCGCGAGCGGAGCGATGACATCGCTCCGCTCGCCTTTTCTCTCGCCATTCGCCACACCCCGAGCGGCCTGCCGGTGCCGTGGTTCAGCGAAGCTGCGCTGCAGATGCTGCGCCACCACGGCTGGCCGGGCAATGTGCGCGAACTGGAGAACGTGGTGCGCCGCGCGCTGCTGCTGGCCGGCGACGCGCCGGCGATAGCCCCCGCGCACATCGTGTTCGATCAGCCCGCCCGGCTCGTAGCCACGGCCGAGCCGGTGTTCGCCGGCCTCCAGCCGCTCTCGACCACCGCACCAGCGCGGGATCACGACAAGCTTTCGAACATCGTCCAGATCTCCGAGGCGCGCGCGATCATGGATACGCTCGCCGCTTGCGGTGGGAGCCGGATCGCGACCGCCCGCCAGCTCGGCATTTCGGAGCGCACGCTGCGCTACCGCCTCGCCTCCTTCCGCGAGGCCGGATTCGCGGTCGGAGGTCGCGGCCGGTGAGCGCCGTAGGAGGAGTTGGCGGCGGGGCTGCGGGCATTCACGATATCATCGCTCTGCGCCAGCAGATCATCGACCGCTCGTCACTGCTCCAGCAACTTCACGCGCCCGAGGCGGGGGCTGCAGCCCAACCCGCCGCCCCGGCAGCAGGTGGCTTCGGCGGGGTGTTGCAGAATGCACTGCACCAAGTCAGCGCGACTCAGAACCAGGCCGATCAGGTCACCGACTCCTACCAGCGCGGCGAAACGACGGACGTCTCCAAGGTCATGCTTGCGCGCGAGCAATCGAGCGTCGCGTTCGAAGCCACGCTGCAGGTCAAGAGCCGGCTGCTGAACGCGTATCAGGACATCATGCGGATGGGGGTTTGACTAGATGAGTGACCTCGTCCCCGCGCCCGCAGGAGCGGCACCTTCGCTTCTCGCGCCGCTGACCGATGCCGCCGGCGGCAGTGCGCTGACCCGGCTGCGGACTTTCGCCGGCCAATCCGGCGTCAGGAAGATGCTGCCGTGGTTCGTCGGCGTCGCCGCGCTCGGCGGAGCCGCGCTGATGTGGACCACGCTGTCTCCCTCACCGCAGCGCACGCTTTACGCGCAGCTCGATGACAGCAGTCGTGCGGGCGTGGTCGACTCGCTCGACAAGGCCAAGATCGCTTATACCATCGATCGCGACACCGGCGCGCTGAGCGTCGCCGAAAGCGATTACTATAAAGCCAGGATGCTGGTCGCCTCGAACGGCGCAGTCGCGACACCCGAAACCGGCGATCAACTGCTCAACAACCTGCCGATCGGCGCCAGCCGCACGCTCGAAGGCGAGCGGCTGAACGAGGCGCGCGAGCACGACCTGATGCTCACGATCATGCAGATCGACGGCGTCCAGGGCGCGCGCGTACATCTCGCGCAGCCCGAGCAATCGGTGTTCGTGCGCGACAGCAGCCCGCCATCGGCCTCGGTCATGGTCCGCCTGGCGCAAGGCCGCCATTTGTCGGACAGCCAGGTGCTGGCGATCGTCAATCTCGTCGCCAGCTCGGTGCCCGGGCTCACCAACGACGCGGTGCGCGTGGTCGATCAATCGGGCCAGTTGCTCACCAGCAAGACCGACGCCAGCGGCGACCGCATCAAGCTTCAGGGCGAGATGGAGGACAAGCTGCGCACGCAGGTCTCCTCGCTGCTAACCCCGATGCTGGGCGCGGACAACTTCTCCACCCAGATCCAGGTCGATCTCGATCTTGATCAGGTAACCTCGGCGCACGAGAGCTACGACAAGGACGGCTCGGTGCGCAGCGAGACCAACCAGACCTCGCAGCAGAATGCGCAAGGACCCGCCGCCGGCATCCCCGGCGCGCTCAGCAACTCGCCTCCGCCCGCCGCGACGCCCAGCAATGGCCCCCCGCAGGCGGCCGCGAGCGGCGCTGCGCCGACGCCGGTCGCCAGCGATTCGAGCTCAGCCAAGACATACGAAGTCGGCCGTCTGGTGCAGGTCTCGAATGCCGCGCCGGGCAAGATCAAGCGGCTGACCGTGGCGGTGGCGGTGTCGA
>CAJCHR010000509.1 GCA_903970225.1 Actinobacteria bacterium 21-64-8
CGGGCGGCATCGCAGCCGCCGGTCGAAAACAAGCAAGTTCAGGAGGTTATGTCACTTCATGATAACCTCCCGCGCCTTCACGGCGCACCGTAGCTGCCGTAGAGCACGACCTTGAGGATACGGCCTTTGCGCTTCCAGTCCTGCGTCGCCAGCGCCAGCGCGTCCTCGAACTCCTCGAAGATCAGCTGAAGCACGCGCGCGAGTTCGCGCTGCTTGTTTGCCGGGAGATGATCGAGATCGCTGCGCATGGTCGCTCATACCCTGTCGGGAGCTTGGAACGATGGCAAGTCGTCGGGTGCCGACGCTCGCTCAGCCGTTCTTCGGACCGGATCCGGGGCCGCCGGTCCGAACCATGGTCGCAAGGATGAGCGGCGTCTCTGCCGCCCGTCGCTGGTGATAGTGCATGAGACCGCGGCCGAGGCGAGCGCGCTCGCCAGCGAGAACGAGTGCGCGCAGAGCATCGTACTCAGCGCGCAGGCCGCCCAGCGCGATTGCTTCCGCGCGGCGACAATGCCCGAGCCGGTCATTGAGCTCTGCGATCGCGCCGATGTGTTCTCTGCTCCGAGTGGCATCGCCGATCTGCAGGAACAGCATGGCGGTAACGGTTGCGATGTCTTCCGGTTCGGATTGGGACGCATTGCTGATCGTCTGTTCGAAACGCGCATTGGCGACGGCGAGACCGACAACGCGGCCGTTCCAGAGATAGAGATCGCGCAACTCGGCCTCGGTCGGCCGAGGCACGCGAAACCCATTGTACTGTGACGCTTCGACCAGCCGCTCACCAACGAGGCGGTGAAGCGCATCACGGACCGGCGTGCTGCTCGCGGCGAGCTCCGCACCGACGACCGCAGGCTCGATCGGCGCGCCTGGCGAAAGCAAGCCTTCGCACAGTTGACGTTTCAACTCACGATAGACGCGTTCGAAGGTTGCACCCGGGCTCATTTGATCGCCAGCGGGATCCCCGCTTGTCCGGCGAGATACTCGGCAGCCTGGGCTTGCTGGTCCGGCCGCAACGCGTCGATAGCGCCAATCCTGTCCGGGACAGCGTCTCCGAACAATACCGAGGGACATTGGCCCTCGTAGTTGCCAAGATTGGGCCGATGCTGCCGGTACCCGACCAGCGCGGCGAGTTCGGGCGCGAATTCGCGGGCGACATGCGGAGGGTAAGCCAGCCACTGGTTCTCGTAGGGCTTCAGCCAGCCGAGGCAGTAACTGACGATCATGCCTCGCCGAACTTCATCGCTGCGGTTGTTGCCGGCCCCATGCAACGTCGAACCGAGGAACAGCAGCGCCGAACCGGGATCGAGTTCTAGCGCGACCGGCGTATGCGATGGCTGCGCTTCGTGCGCCCGACCGCCGTGGCTGTGGGGCCAGACCAGCGTCGCGCCGTTTTCGCCGCGATAGGGCGTGAACGGCCACATGACGTTGACCATATATTCGACTTCCCCGGTGACGCCGCGCCACATGTCCTGGTCACGGTGCGGCATCTGCGAGGGGGCGCCCGGGTGCAGTGCAACGGCTTGAGTAAGGTTGAGCTGGATGCAGTCGCACCACGGGCTTAGCACGTGCTCGGCAATCGCAAGGATGAGCGGATGCATCACGAACTGCGCCGCGTCTGCGGAGCGCGCGAGCAGTCTGCCGAAACGCTGCGTGCGCGCACCGTAGAAATCGCCACGGCAAAATGGCGTGCTCGCAAAGTCCGCATCGAGCGTTTGGTCGAGCGCCGCTGCCACTTCGGGGGCGACGGCGTCTGGGATGATGCAGTATCCTTGCTCAAGCAAGATTTCGGACCACGCCGCGACCTCGCTTGTGCTTTCGTGCTCCGGAAGTGCTGAAACCGACACCATCACGCAGCCTCCGCGCGAAGCTCGATCTCAGAGCCATATATTCCGGTACTGGCGAGCAAGGCCGGCGTCTCCGGCGTGATATTGATCTGCAAGGCACCCAAGGCCTGGCTGCCAATTTTCTTCGGCGGTCCCAGCGGTCGGCAGTGCCAGCCGAATGCCAGGAGCTGCTGGAACCAGCCGATCTCGGCGACTCCGACATAAGTGGTGATGCCCGTTGCCAGGGCATGGCCTACGATCCCGGTCAGGAGCGAACCACGTGCTTGCCGGCGCCGCGCGGCACCGAGCCCGCGGCCGAGGCAGAACCGGGTGATCTCGTAGATGTCCCGGCCCTTCGGCGGCGGCTCCTCGCAGAGGGAACCGAACAGGCTGTCGAGGATGTGAGGGCGCAGCGTCGGAAGCAGACGAGCCGATGCGAGGTGGCGCTGCTCCTGATCAGTAAGGATCAGGTAGCGGGCGTGAACGTCGTCGAACTGGTCGATCTCATAACGGCCGTCGATAACAGGAACATCCCAGCCGAGCAGGTCGACGAAGACCTGTTTTCGCGCTTCGAACATGCCGCGCATGGCAGCCTCGACCCCGTTTGATTCCGAGCTGATGGTAAAGAGCATGGATACGACTTCCTCGAATGTCGGAAGTCGCGATCATGTTTCTTACGCTCGAGGGCGGCCATTCCCCAGAAATGGGGATTTCATCGCCGCAGCAGATCGACGAAGCTCACGGTTCCATCGAACAACGCATGCACCGTAAGCTGGGCTCGCTTGACGACGCCGTAGCGATCGCGTGCCTGCTTGCCGTGCTGGATCGCTGTCTCATGGCTGATTCCGAGTATCTGTGCGATCTCCCAGTCGGACTTTCCACGCGCAGCCCAGTGGATGCAATCGCGCTGCCGGTCGGTAAGGCGTGGTCGTACGCCCACGAGCGAGCGAATCCCCGACAGTCGGCGGGCGCCATCGAATGCGATCGCACCAGCAAGCTGGATGAATGCGATCCGATCGTAGTGCAGCGGCGGCCTCGCGGTCGCGATCGCAAACGAGCACGATCCGGCGGATTCGCCTGGCACATGTGCCGGCACAGTGACGCCGTCGTGCAATCCGGCGCGCCGTGCGCGCTCCAAGATTGCGACATCGCGCGATGTAAGCGGGATCATCTCGCCGACGCGTGCCCACGGAAACAGGACATTGGTCTGCTGGCTCGCGCGATGCACCGGATCGGACGGTCCCAACTGATGCGCATCGAAATAATCGATCCACTCCGCTGGATAATTGTGGATCCTGATCGCCGGTTGCGGCGCGCGCGGGATGTCGACGTGATGCGACAGCGCGAAGTAATCGAAGCCCATCTCGCGGGCCACCACTTCGATCAGACCCGCAAGCTCCTCCAAGTGCGAGGCGCGATCGACAGCTTCGGCAAATTCCTGCGCAATACTGGTCAGCCCCATCGCATGTGCCACATCGATGAGGGGCGCGCTCCAGGATGCGCTGCCCCGATTATCGCTGCTCGAACTGCACAAGCTACGGTTCTCAGGCGAGCTGCCAGATCATTCGATTGGTCAAGAAATTACATATTATGGTGCGGCGCAGCAACTGAAATTGCTTGCCCATTCTCCTTTCGGCGCCTGGTGTAAAATGGATCAGAAGCCTGGCGGGAGACCGGACTGGCGGATCGATGAATCCTATCGTCCTCTTGATGGCATCGACAGCGCTGGCTTCGCCTGGGAATGGCTGCGCCGAGATCGAGATTACGCCGCGTTCTGGCATTCTCTTCAGGGCGAGGAGAATATGGCGCAGCGAGAAAAGCCTCTGTCAACGCACCCCGGTGCTTTGATTTGGGGGCTTCACTTTCGCGGAGAAGCCGGACCTTCCCGCTTCCGCTGCGCGCTTGTTCTGGTGCTCGGACCTTGATCCCAGTGTCGTGCCGGTTCGCGCCGAGCCCGCGAAAATCGATGATCACGATGCACTGGAGTTAGGCAGGCTGGGCCCCTTCGCCACAATCGCACGAGACGATTTGGGCGCCGAATATCTCTCGCTGTCCGATGGCTTGCGGCACATTCGGCTCGACATCCGGGAAGGATCGCTGCTTCGATCTCCCAAGGTGCGGATCCATTATCTGCTGTCGGGCTTTGCCGCCCTCGAGACGCAGTTTCTCACGATCCGCAGGCTTCTCGCACTGCGCAATACGCGTGATTTTCCGGCCTCACTCTTCGTACCTTTATCAGGCTCGATCCAACGAATTGAAGCTTTGCGAACCGCCGACGCGCTTGCGGAAGGGGCCTCATATCGCGAGATCGGCGTGGCACTTTTCGGCTATGACCGGGTTCGCAGCGAATGGCGGGATCGATCCGATTACCTGCTTTCTCGTGTCCGCCGCAGGGTCGCCGAAGCTAAGCACATGGCAGCCGGTGGGTATAGAATGCTGCTTAGGTCCAGACGTCCGGCGGCGGCGCGGGGTTCTGATCGAAATTCACGATGGCTGACCGGACGACGCGCAGGATTTTCCTCCCCACCGGAGCCAGCGTCAAAGCATCTCGAGCGGCACGCGCTTACGCGGGCGCGGAAACGCCGCGTCTAGCGCGGCGAGATCATCGTTGGACAACTCCAACCCAGCGGCCGCCCGGTTCTCGCGCACGTGCGCGACACTTCCCGCTTTGGGAATGGCGATCATGTTGTCGTGCCGCAGGCTCCACGCAATCGCGACTTGCGCCGCTGTCGCAGCAAGTTCCTCGGCGATCGCGACGAGCTTTGGATTTCCGAGAAGGCGACCCTGTTCGACCGGGCTATAAGCCATGACCGGAATGTCGCGATCGTCCAGCCATGGCAGCAGATCGTGCTCGGGCCCGCGCCGGGTCAGGTTGTAGAGGACCTGATTGGTTGCGCCCGCTGAGCCGCCCGCAGCGACCAGATCTTCCATGTCCTCCGTGTCGAAATTGCTCACGCCCCAACGCAGGATCTTGCCCGCTGCGATCAGCCGATTCATCGCCTCGACCGTTTCTCTGAGCGGCACGCTGCCGCGCCAATGGAGCAGGTAGAGATCGAGCCGGTCGGTGCCGAGCCGCTTGAGGCTCGCCTCGCATGCGCGCGGCAGACGGTCGCTCGAGGCATTTTGCGGATAGGCCTTGCTCACGAGGAAGACGTCTTCGCGCCGGCCGACGATCGCTTCGCCGACGAGCCGTTCGGACGCACCGTTTGCATACATCTCCGCGGTATCGATCAGCGTCATGCCGAGATCGATCCCGGCGCGCAGCGCGGCGATCTCGGCGCGCCGCTGCATGGCCTGCTCGGCCATCATCCAGGTACCCTGGCCAAGCGCAGGCACCGTGGTGCCGTCGGGGAAACGGATTGACTTCATAGCTTTCGATAACGCGCGAAATCCGATCCGGATCAATCGGACGCGGCGCAAATTCGCGCTTTGATAATGGCGTGAAAATGGCGCCGCGCCGTGCGACCCGCGCCTTTCAATGATGGTCACAGCCCTCGACACGATGCGCGATCGAGATTGGCAGATGCGCGCGATCCTGGCCTGCATTCTGTCGATCAGCCCGTCCACCCAGCGTGGTGCGTCGGCTTCCTTTGACAAAGTTCGCGGACGTCAGCGCGGTTTGTGGCGGATGACCTTCTTTGTCGTGCCGCAGATCGCGCACGCATCGATCCGGCGTTCAAAACCGTCGAGTCCGGCGAGCTCACGCGTCTGGCGATTGGCATGCTCGCGCATCAACAGGCCGAGCCGAACAGCGATGCAATCGTCACAAATGGATTCGGGTGATAGTCGCTCGATGAGCGCGCGTACCTGCTCCTCCACTGTGACCATATCGCGCCCTTCCGGATCCCATCTGCCGCCGCCACGGCTTCTTCGATTTGGCTGGTCTGGCAGCTTGTCCGGACTGTCCGCAACGGCTGCGTGCGAACTTTCTTCCCCGGTCGCTGCGCGCCCTTCCTCGCGCGGCAAGAAAGCCCGTCTTCGCCGTCCTCCGCTTCGCTGCGGCCCTCACGGGTGCAGCCCGCCCGGCCCGCTGCCGGTCGACCGCCATCGAAGCCGCAATGGCGCGGCAGCGATCCAAAGGAGCATATCATGGCACAGATCGGTACGTTCACCCGCGGCGAGAATGGCATCTACACCGGCGAAATCCGCACTCTCTCGCTTCGCGTCAAGGCCACCATCCGGCCCGTCGATCGCGACAACGACAAAGCCCCCGACCACCGCGTCAGCGCGGCCGGCGTCGAGTTCGGCGCAGCCTGGACCAAGGCGGCGCGCGAGACCGGCCTCGAATACCTGAGCCTCAAGCTCGACGATCCGAGCTTCCCCGCTCCGATCTACGCAACCCTCACGCAGGGCGAGGGCGGCGAGCACAAGCTCATCTGGTCGCGCTGATCGGGACTGCCCCGCGCCTTCGGGCGCGGGGCCATCGCCGCCTAGCGCAGCACGCGATTAACCGCTTCGGGCGCATGCTCGGGCCCCATCACCAATGCGATCCGCGGCGTCGGCGACACCCGGCCGACGATGTTGAGCAGCGTCTCGAACAGTCCAGTATTTTCGGGCGGACGCGTCACGCCGCCGCCGATCGTCACCACATCGACCGGATCGCTGACCAGCCGATCGGCCAGCGCGGTGAGCACTGCCAAGTCGCTCGAGACGTACATCTGCGCCGCGTCGTGGCCGCTTTCCTCCAGCCGTTTCAGGCTCTGCGCGATGCCGGCCCTGATCATATCGGCGTTGAGCCCGGGCGGCAGGGAGGGATCGGTAAAGTCGACTTCATCGGGATCGATCCCGAGCATCAACACGCGCGCCATTTCACTACCTCCCTGCATATTCTCGATCGCCAACTGGTCATAGTCGCGGCAGCCCGCAATGTCCTGTTTCACGCGTGGAAGGCGGGTGTGTCGAATTCGCGAGGCTTGTTTTCGACACTCTCCAACCGGTGTCCGCCCATTCAAATCCGGTGTCCCGACCACATCCCCGTGGTCGCTCGGACAGGACACCCGACCAATGGTCAGCGACGATGACATCACCCGCGCGAACCGCGCCAAACGCGGCTCGCCCTTCCTCAACACCGACCAGGCAGCGGCCTATCTCAAGATGTCGGCGCGGCTGCTCAAGCGCCTGCGCCGCGACGGCAAGGGACCAGTCTTTCGCCGCCACAGCCGCTTCGTGCAGTACCACATCGACGATCTCGATACGTGGTCCGACGAGCATTCGGGGCGGGAGTTTCGCCAATGAGCCGGCGTCACTCCCGTCCCGCCGACGCACCGCTGCTCGCGTGGGGCGATGCGCTGCGTGACCAGAAGCAGCGTCGCACCGGGCTGCGCCGACGCGCCTTCTTCGTCAGCTTTGGCATAGGGATCCTGCTGGCTTCGGCCGCGCTTCCGCCCGCCCCGCGCCTTATCTGGAACGCCTCGGCCAGCGCCCCGATCGGGCTCTACGGTGTCACGCCCAGTGCGCTGGTTGGCCCCGGCGACATGGTTATCGCGCGCGTGCCCGAGCGCTATCGGCAGATGGCAGCAGCGCGGCGCTATCTCCCGCTTAATGTGCCGCTGGTGAAAGGCGTCGCGGCTTATGCCGGCGACGAAGTCTGCGCGCTCGATCGCCAGATTTTCATCAACGGGCGTCCCGTCGCGGAGCGCCGATTGGCCGATGCACATGGCCGCGCAATGCCCGGATGGAGCGGTTGCATCCGGCTGCGCGGCCGGGAGCTGTTCCTGCTCATGGACAATCCGGCATCGTTCGACGGGCGCTATTTTGGCGTCACCGAAGGCGGCGACGTGATCGGCAAGGCGACGTTGCTGTGGGCGCGCTGAAGCTCTTGGCAACCGCGGTCGTGCTGAGCGCCAGCACGCCGGGCGATGATCCGCACGTCGCGCGATGGCAGCCCATCATCACCGAAGCCTCGCTCAAGTTCGGCGTTCCCGAAAGCTGGATCGAGCGGGTGATGCAAGCCGAGAGCGATGGCCAAACGAGCCTAAGCGGGCGTCCCATCCGCAGCCCCGCCGGAGCGATCGGCCTGATGCAGCTGATGCCCGCCACATGGCAGGCGATGCGTCAGACTCTGGGTCTCGGCGGCAACCCGGACGATCCGCACGACAACATCGTGGCCGGCACCTTTTATCTGAGGCTGATGTACGAACGGTTCGGCTATCCCGGCCTGTTCGCCGCCTACAACGCCGGGCCGACGCGCTACGCCGCTCACCTCGCGACCGGGCAGCCGTTGCCTGCCGAGACCGTTACGTACCTTGCGAAGGTCAGCGGTTTGGTAGCAAGACCAGACGATCGGGCGAGCAGCCGGAAGCCGGATAGGCTGTTTGTCGTTCGGGGCGGGGAGGCCGCGGCGGCCACCTCGGACACGCCAGCCGCGTCGGTCTTCGCGGTGAAGCATGATGGCCGCTAGGGTGAGATCGCACGCGGCGGGGAGGGTGGAGGCTCGTCTCGATAGACCCAGCATGACGGCTGGCACAGCGGCTCTCAAGGCCCGTGGGTACCCCCCAATTTGCTGCGCAAATCGGTTCCCCCCACGTCCGCTTCGCGGCGCTTCCGCTGGCGCTCCAGCGGCCCTGACAGCCGCTGTGCCACCCGTCTCTCGAACGCCGTTCTCGATGGTGAGAACACTAACGTTGGAGGTTGTGATGGGTGTGTATCAAAGCATCGGAACGGCGTCGGATCAGGTGATCGCGGCGCTGGCGGCGGGTCTGGAAATCGAGTTCGGAAGGGGCGCGGGCGAAGCGCTTGCGCATCGGTTCGTCGAAGCAGAGGACACCGACTTTCACTGGGATGCGCGTGTGCAGGAGCGCTGGCTCGGGTCCTACCAAGGCGTCGAAGACACTGACCTTGAGCTCGATCGGATTGCGATCTGCGGGCGCTTGGATGACCGCTGGTTCATGGGCGTGATGCTCGTGGATGGCGACGGAAATCCGCACGCAATGACCGCAAAGCGCTTCTGCCGCAGCTTGGCGAAGGCGCGGGAGGCGATGGCAGATGCACACTGATCGGGTGTGGTTCGCCCGGGAGGAGCGGCGCCGGCACGGTGTCGCTCTTTCCCTTTTTTTGAGCCGAGCAGGTGAGGAAGAGCGGGCTGGAGAGGTGAGGGGCGAGGGGAGCAGGAAGGCGAGAAGGGAAAACAAGATAAAGGCAGTGTCTCGCGACCCTGCTCAAGTAGTTGTCTGCACATCGTTTTTTGGCGAGACATGGGTTTTGCTGCGCGAGACACACGCCTCGCGAAGGGCACAAATCTGCCGTTTTCGGCCAGTTTTGGCGAGACTCCGAATGCCGGGAGACGGCCATGAACGATGACGAGGACTTCACGCCCAAGCTCGGCAAGATCGGCGCACGAGATGGCAAGAAGGTCATCCGCTACGGCGGCCGGATCGTTGCCGCGGCGAGACTTGCGGGCAGGACGACCGGGGTCGTCGCGCGCCGGTTCGACGGCAGCCGGATCGGACGCGGCGCGAGCATGGGGCGCCTGCTATCGAGCCGCGATCGGCTGGCTGGGTTCCGCGCGCGGCGCGCGGTGGTCAAGACCCGGCTGGTGCGCCTCGCCGGCAAGGGCACCGGCACGGCCCGCGCGCATTTGCGTTACATCCAGCGCGACGGGGTCACGCGCGAGGGTGCGCCGGGCGTGCTATACGGCCGCAACACCGACGCTGCCGACGGCAAGGAATTCCTCGAGCGATCGAGCGGCGATCGTCACCAGTTCCGCTTCATCGTCTCGGCCGAGGATGCCGCCGAATATCCCGACCTCAAGCCGTACATCCGGCGGCTGATGGCGCAGGCCGAGCACGACCTCGGCACCAAGCTCGACTGGGTCGCGGTCGATCACTTCAACACCGACAATCCCCACACCCACATCATGCTGCGCGGCGTCGACGAGACCGGCGAGAACCTGGTCATCGCCCGGGAGTACATCGCGCACGGATTTCGCGAACGCGCCGCCGAACTCGCGACCCTCGATCTGGGCCCACGCACCGACCAGGAGATCGAGGCGCGGCTGCGTCACGACGTCGAGCAGGAGCGGCTGACCGCGATCGACCGCCGGCTGCTGCGCCGCATGGACGCCGATCGCACCGTCACCGCTGCCGACAATGACCCGTTCCCGCAGTCGGTCGCCGCAGGCCGCCTGCGCAAGCTCGGCAACCTGGGTCTTGCCGAGAACCTCGGACACGGCCGCTGGCAACTCGCCGATGGGATCGAGGATACGCTGCGGCAGATGGGCGAGCGCGGCGACATCATTCGCACCATGCAGCGCGAGCTGACCGCGCGCCGCCTCGACCAGCAGCGCCCCGAGCGCGTGGTCGAAACCGATCTGGCCCAGCCGCTTGTCGGCAAGCTGCTGACCCGCGGCTTTTCCGACGAGCACCGCGACCGGCACTACCTGATGATCGATGGCGTCGATGGCCGCGTCCATTACGTCGACATCGGACGCAGCGATGCCGCCGAGCCGCTCGTCGAGGGGGCGACGGTCCGGGTCACCTCGCGCAGCGCCGGGGTTCGCGCCGTCGATCGCACTGTCATTGAGGTCGCCGCCGCCAATGAGGGGCGCTACTCGGTCGACCTGCATCTGCGCCAAGATCCGCGCGCGACCCAGGCGTTCGCCGAAAGCCACGTTCGCCGGCTCGAGGCGCTCAGGCGCGGACGCGCGGGCATCGAGCGCGACCCGGACGGCAGCTGGCGGATTGCCGACGATCATCTGGAGCGCGTCACCGCCCACGAGACACGGCAGCTGCGCGATCGGCCGGTCGCAGTGGAAACGGTCTCGTCGATGCCGATCGAGAAGCTTGCGACGTTCGAGGCCGCGACGTGGCTCGACCGCGACGCTGCCTCGGCGGATCGCCTGGCCATTCGCGATGCCGGGTTCGGATCGGAGGTACGCACTGCGCTCGCTTCGCGCCAAGCGTGGCTGGTCGAGCAGGACCTGGCCGACAGCGATCAGGCCGGCCGTGTCCGCCTGCGCGCTAATGCGCTGCTGCTGTTGCAGCGGCGCGAGCTCGCGGGCGCTGGCGCGAGCCTCGGGCGCGATCTTGGCAAGAGCTATGTCGAAGCCCGCGGCGGCGACCGGATCGAGGGCACGATTGCGCGGCGGGTGGACCTGCAGTCGGGCCGGTTCGCGCTGGTCGAGAAGAGCTACGAGTTCACGCTCGTGCCGTGGAAGCCGGTGCTCGAGCAGCAGCTCGGCAAATCGGGCTCGGGGCTTCTTCGCGGCGACGGGATCAACTGGCAATTCGGCCGCGGGCGCGCGGGGCCCGAGATCTCGTGAACAAGCGTCGACCTCATTATTTCCGACGCTTCCGTCCCGAAGCTCGTCGTAATGGAATTCACCGCGTGGTAGCGGCTTCCCCTGGCTCAAGCGCGAGCACATCGGCGAGCGAACATTCCCTGTCGCTATCCTCCACAGCCCGTTCATGTGCACGTCTACGCATGTGCGCGCGATAATCGGTCTCGGGATGATCGTCGGCGAGCGCAAGGATCTCGCGGTAGGTAGCCTCACCAGGAATAGCCGAGAGAAGGTTGAACAAATTGTGGCGCGCATCCTGTGCCTCATCACGCGTAGTCGGTGAGTAGACATGGCCGTTCGCGCGATTGATGTCGTCCGCGACGCGGATGTGACGGTGCATCAGCACATACAGTGATTTGAGATGCTCAGGGGTCTTCCATGTCGCGCTCCCCAAACCGCCGCCCCGCCGCCCGCCCATGAGAGCGTCAACGAACGTCTCTGCGAACCGTGCATCGTCTGGTTGCGCGAGCGCGGCCAGCCAATCGCTCAATGCCGGGATCGCCTCGTCCGGCGCATTGTCGACCCACATCGCAAACCAGCTCGGACGTTGATCAGCTGGCGTTGTTACATCCTCGACCTTCGCACGGCCGAGCGCGGCGAGCTTATCCGGCGCGAGACCCCCGCTCATGATCATACGTGAATAGCGCAGGCAATCACTATTGGCTGCACTGTGCTTGCTCAGCCAGTCATGAATCGCGGGAGCCAATTCGGCATGAAGCCAGGGCGCGTGATAGACGAGGTCGTGCAGCACGTAGTGCATCGGCTCTGCGCCGCTATTGACGAGCTCCCAGCGGGTCTCGCCCCAGACCAGCTTGAGGACGTCTTTCGGATGCACGCGATAAATTGGCTCTAGCCAAACCGGAAAACCGTTGAGTTCAGAGAAGGCATAACGCAGCGCATGGTGTGCCTCCGCGTCTGCAAGTCGCTCCAGGCCCAGCCGGTCATCGCCCGCTTCGATCTCCAGCCCCGCCATCGCAAAGGTGAGGCCATAGGGAATGGTGGACCTGTCGCCGCCTTCCGATCGCAGGGTTGGCTGGTAAAGGCGCCACTGCCGCAGAGCTCCATCGCGGAAAGCCTCGGCGACCGCTTGCCCGAATTCAGGGACCAGCGTCTTCCAGTTCCCGCCGGCGCCGCGGCTCGTCCGCAGCCCCTCGCCCTCGATGCTCTGAAGCAAGTGCGCTTGATCCCAAGTCATCTGGCCCGGCTCAAGGCCCGGGGGTTCGCGCACTCTGTCCGGATTTGCCTTAAGCCGCGCCACGAGCGCGGCGCGGCCGGCCGCCTCGTTTTCATCACGCCGCCGACGTCGCCGCGCCCACATGCGATCGGTCGCCTTCCAGCGATTGCGTTCGGGTGAGGGCGGCGGACGCATCAGGGTCCGCAGCTTGGCTTCGAGGAGCGCACTCCCCTCGACCGCGTGCCATAGACGTCGCCGCCATGACTTGGGCCGGGAGTTCTCCGCGTAAGTGCGAAACGTTCGTGACAATGCCAGCGAGCGGTCGTCCGCGAGCTCCTGCGTCGTTATCCAGCCAATAGTACGTTCGAAGCTTGCGGCATCGAATGCCCAGAAATGTCCCATCCAGCTGACGGCCCAATCATCGTCGACCGGCTTGTTCTCTGGGCCCTGCGCAGTGCGGACCATCTCGACCGTATGCCAAAACAGAGCATCGTTGAACGCCGACCAGCGCGGGACCAGCTCACCCAGCTTGGTGCGGTATTCGCGGTCGTCGTGGTCGCCCCAATCGCGCATGGCCGGCACTTGGCTGAGGATCGTCAGCGCAGGCGGCGCGAAGCACTCCGCAGACCGCCCGACGATCAGCCGCTCGATTGCGTGGATGGCAGGTGACATGACCCAGCGGAAAGCTTCGGAAACCCTGCACTCGCGTCGCTCAATATGAGGTTCGCGCGCGAGAAGGGCCGCAAAGCCGTCGACCAGTCGGGCGAGCGGTTTCTCGGGCGCGTGGTCGCTGGTGAGCGGGAGCCGGCCGATGAAGCCATGGAGCGCGTGGCTGAGGCCGGTGGTATCGTACTGCTTGTGCGGCTCGACGATTTCGAGCGAGCTGAGCAGCAACTCTACCGAAGCGAGATCCGGTGCTGCACCATCGATCAATTCCGCGGCAAGTCGGCGCGGCATCACATCGCCAGACGCGTTGAGCGTCGCCCACAATGCTCGGCAAGCTTCAATACCGCCAACCCTGGCCACTGCACGAGCCGAAACGATCCGTGCGTAGATGCCGCGATCGGGATCGCGCGCGATCGGCGCAAGCTGCTTGGCAGCGTCCGTCATCGCACCTTGCCAGATCAGCCGGCCCAGGAAGAAAACGACATCATCGTTGGCGCTGTAGGCCGCGAGCAGCGTCTCGGTCTCCGTGGTAAGGTCGGTTTGTGCGATACGCGCGATCGCGCTGTTATCGCCGCCCCGCGAATCCCCGGCTGCGATACGCCCCACCAGCTCGCGCAGGATGTCCTTGCGCGTATCGAGCGGCAGGCGCGCCGGGTCGCCCCCTTCCGTGATTATTTCGGGCTGTAGCGCCAAGGTACGAGCCCGAACCCCTCCGTCGAAAAGGATCAACCATGGAAGCAAAGGCCGCGTCCGGGGAACGACCACGGCCTCACCGTAAATCTCGCGGAACAGCAGATTTTCGATATCCGCACGCGGCTCCGGCCGCTGCAGCGCCTCGGCCAGCCACTGTGCAGCAAGCAGTTCGCGGCTTTCACGGTGACGAAAGCGCACCATCGCGTAGATTGCATCGCTGAACACGCCGCGCCCCAACAATTCGCGGATCGCCGGTTCGGTCCAGTCATGAAGAACGGCGGTCGCATCGACACCACCGCCGGCCCCTCCGGGCATGCGGATATTGGATTCGCCCGTGAGCGAGGTAGCAATCGCAAGGCGCCGGACTCCTTCCAACGCCTTATCGAGCCGAAGCGCGCAGAGCGCACCCGCGGGCGGAGCAAGCCGGCGCTTGAGACCGCGGTCGAGAACCGCAAGCCGACTGTCGAGCGAGTTCGTCTCCTGCCACACGGCGATGAGGTCCTCGAGATCGAAAGGGAGCTGCGCAAGCGCGAAAAGATCCGTGCGTTCAAGCGCGTCGATCAGCGCATCAACATGGGTTACGCCGCGGTGACCAGCAAAGATCCGGATATCGTCCGGGTCGAGCGGTGCGAGACGATAAAGCTGCAACCCGGGTTCCTCGTCTTCCAGCTTGCGTGGCCGCGCCGTCGTCTCCTCCTCGTCGATTGCCTCTCCCAGCGGTAGCTCATAAGGCAGAAGGTCTTCGATCAGCGCGCGATCGAGATTTGAGCGCCACGCATAGGGCCGGCTCGATATGTAGACGTGAGCCCTCTGGCGAGCATCGTGGATACGGCCCGCAAAGGCGCGGATCGCAGTTTCGAAAGCTCGCGGTGCTTCCAGGCGAACCTCGTCAACCGAATCCAGAAAGAACCAGGCATCCTCGGCCCCCCCGAGCCACCGTTCAAATGATTGAGCAGTGCCAACCTCGAAAGCCGCGCCAAATGCCTCGTCGATGTCCTCGATGCGAATGAAAAAAGAGGCACGCCCACGAGCCGCCAGACGCTCCGCTTCCGCCTTCATCTCAAACGTCTTGCCTGCACCTGCATCGGCAAGAATCACGCAGCGATATTCATGCCTCAATGTCTCCCATTCCGCGCGCTCGCCCATGCCCACGATCGACCAAATGTCCTCAAGCTCGACATCGCGTTTCTGATAGTGCTGCGAGATCGCCGTAAAGCGCCGAATGAGAGGAACCGGGCGGATCATGGGCGCGACCCTGCGTCAAAGGGATAGAGCCTCGGAAACCACCGCTCGGCGACATCGGCAGGAAAGCCGAGACGCAGCGGCGCACGGCTGCTCGACGTGGTCAGCATTCCGCGATCGACCAGCGCTGAGGTGATGCTGCGCGCCGCGCGCTCTTCGTAGCCCGTGAGTGAGGGCACACGGCCGCGCTCGACCTCGCCGTTGAGTGCCGCCTCGCGTAGCACGACGAAGCTTCCGCGAGGCAACCGCTTGGCGCGGACCTCTTCGTCGATATGCAGCTCCATCCGCCGCAGCAGCACGTCCGGCTCGAGCAGCTCGCTCATGAAGGCGATCTGATCGAGCGCGCGCTCGAGGAAGAATTGCGAGAAGGCAACGAGGCCACGTTGAGTGAGATTGCCGCGTCCATCGCGATCGCCTTCGCGAGGACCATCGGCCGCCATGAGCAGCTGTTTGTACCGGGTTTCCTCGCGAGCGAGTCCGCGCGCGACCGACCATAAGCTGGTGCCAATGCCGAGCCGCTTGAGCAACGCGTGCGACATCAGCCGCGCGACGCGGCCATTGCCGTCGAGGAAAGGGTGGATCCACAAAAAACGATGATGGACTGCGCCCACTGCCTGGATCTGGCGGAAGCGCGATAGTGTTGGGGCGGTGTAAGCCTGATCAAATCTGGCGAGGAAACGCGGTAGATCGCCGTGTGATGGCGGCTCATGGCGGCCAACGATCACATCACGGGTTCGCAGTTGGCCCGGCACAACCGGCAGCCGCTCCCCCGTGCTGGGATTCTCGACCCAAAGAAATTCCTCGGGAAGCCGTTCGCAGAAACGCTCGTGGAGCCAACGGGCATAAGTCGCAGTCGCAGGCCAAACCTCGGGGTCTTTCTCCTCATCGATCATCTGCTGCACATGAATGTGCGCGACAGCCTCTTGCTGCAACTCGCGCTTCTTGGGCTCGCTAGAAAAATCATTGGCCAGCGCGCGGTCGATATCGCGCGGATGGGTGTCGTGGCCTTCGATCAGATTGGAATAATAGCAGTTCATCGAGCGCACGAGGCCGCCAATGGATTCTCGCACGAACGGATGGATCCGGCCTGCCAACCGACCCGACTCTGAGAGGAGCTGCGCCGCAACGTCTTCAAGATCGCGCACAGCCTCTTCGGGCAGCATCGGTTCCATTGAGCTGGGATCCATGCCCAGTTTTATGCCGCTTTATTTGCTGGCTGTATACCCAGCTTTTCTGGGTAAAATTCTAGTTACAAGCCTCTTCTAATGCCGGTTCATATGCCGGTTCCGCATACGTAGCTATGCGTGCCCACCCAACCTTGGCCCTTCGGGGTCTTCCCGATTCCCGGATTGAGCGTGTTCATGGGATCAAGCTCTCGGTAGTGAGCGGCCAGTGATGGCTTCGCGTGGTAGAGGTGACCAACATTGTGTTCGGCAGGGTACTCTGCGCCGCGCTTATCAAGCAGGGCCCACATCCGCTCTTCCAGTCTGATCGGGTCGGTCCCCTTGGCAACAACATAGTCTTGATGGAACACGTGGCACAGAAAATGGCCATAATAGAGGCGCGCGAGGATCGGCGCTGAAATATCATCCGGCAGGTGCTCGAACCAGTCCGCATCGTCCCGCCGCAGCGCGATATCTAGCGCGACTATATCTTCGACCTTCCGGACGTGTACTGCGCGATAACGGACTGCGGCGCCCGCTGCGACGAAGCGATGCAGGAAGGCGCGGGTTGCCTCGTCGTCGGTACATTCGAAAAAGGCGCCGTTGTCACTAGGAAATATCTCCGAGAGAAGCGTTCGCGTTTCCGCCACGCCATCGCTCGCCACCTTGAGCATCAGATGGTGTTCGTAGCGGTCGCGGTAGTCCCGCATCCTCTGCGGCAGATGCTCGGGAAGGAAGCGGCCAACCAGTTGCATAAGCCGGTCGCTCGCATGGCGGGGACCGAACGGCAGGCGGGCGGCGATCTCGTCGAACTTTGCTTTCGCGGCGAAAAGAGCCGGCAGGCGGTCCGTCCCGAGTTTGCGAATGGCCAGGAAGGTGTCGCGGCCATATGTCGCCGCGATGTCGAAAGCCTCGCGGTGCATGTACTCGCCTGCAATTGGCAGCGGTAGGGTGCCGCCGAGCAGCGCGCGGCGAAGGCGGGTCAATTCAGCCGTATCATTCGTGCCGATATAGAATGTTCGGGTGCTGGTCTCTGCGGGGAAGGTATCGAGCCGAACAGCGAACAGAACGACCTTCCCGGCACTGCCGGAGGCTTCGAACAGCCGTGACGGATCGGCGTTGAAGCGGGCAGGGCTGGCCTCGTTAATGCGGCGAACATGCTTTGCGTAATGCCCGTCCGAAGCCGCTCTGCTGGTATCGAGATCAAGGTCCGCCGCCGCGAACCCGCCGCGCTCAACATTGGCCAGGATGGTTTCAGGATCTTCACCGAGCTGAATCCCGAGATGGTTGATCAGCTGCAGGCTCCCGTCCTGCGCAACGCGGGCATAAAGTGCCAGCTGCGTAAAGGCCGGCCCGCGCCGGACAAGCGCGCCACCCGAGTTGTTGCATACGCCGCCCATCACCGACGCACCGATGCACGAGGATCCGATCACCGAATGCGGCTCGCGGTCCAAGGGACGCAGTGCCTGCTCGAGTTCGTAAAGTGTCGTACCCGGTAGGCAGACCACCTGGCGCCCTTCCGACAGAAGGTGAAGCCCCGCTATCCGTGTGGTGCTGACCACCACCACCGGCCGGTCGTATCGGCCATCGGGAGTCGATCCACCGGTCAGCCCGGTGTTCGCCGCTTGCATGATGACGATGGCGCCCGCCGCGACACAGTGTTCCAGCACATGCCACAACTCGATCAGACTGCCGGGCCGGACGACGGCCGCGGCTTCGCCCTGGCCGGAGCGATACCCCGTCGTGAAGCGGCGCATGGCTTTGGCACCAGTGATGATCTGGCGGCGTCCGACGACGCCGGTCAGGCCAGCGAGGAGCTTTGCCGGCTCGCCCGGGCGAGCGGGCGTCGTCGCTGGGGAAGGGACCTCCCGGTCGAACCGGCTGATCGCCGGTTTCCCGGCGCCACTGTCGTTCATCGCTTCAAACCCGCCACCAGCTTGGCGAAGGGCCGCGCGATATGCAAGACTTCGAACAGGCACTCGTACGCCGAGATCGAATCAATTGTTAAGAAGTTAGAAACGTTGATCGGAGTGACGTCAATATAAATCAAGATTTGCTCAGACATTTCCATAACCACGGTAGAACTATCCTTCGGTGCGGCGATCGTGCATGCAAATACATTGTGCGATGCAGCATTTTTGGGATCGGGTGATTTATGTCCCCGTCCATTGATCTTGTCATTCTAGGGCGGAGGGCGTATTTCCAGATAAGAGCAAGAATGCTGTCAGCCTACTAGGAAGGATGTTTCAATGGGCGAGGTCGGCAGTAGCTGGCGCACCTCCTCCGTCCCCACCGGCGATCGCTACGCCGCTTGGGAGGGAATGCTCCGCAACGTCTATGGGTCTTGGCAAGCCGGCCGCGCGCCGGGTGAGGCGTTCGACGCAGCCATGGTGCATCACTCGGTGGGCGGCTTCCAGATCGTCGATTGTATGTGCGATCCGTGCGGGGCCACGCGCACGCGCGCCGACATCGGGAAGGACGGCAAAGAGGCGCTGACGATCCAGCTCGTGTTGTCGGGCAAAGAGAATTTCACGATCGATGAGAAGCGCATCGTGCTCGGCGCCGGAGACGTGCTGATCTGGAACACCTTGCAGCCGATGCAGTTCGAAGTCGTCGAGAAGCTGCGCAAGCTTTCGGTGACTATGCCGCTTCACCGCGTTCGCAGCTGGCTGCCCAATTCGTGGCATTCGATCGAGAACAGCCTGCCGCACTTCTCGCCAGGTGCCGAGTTCTTGTCCTCGTTCATCAGCGCCATGTCGCCCGCGTTCCTGGCGGGCAGCCTTCCAGATAGCGACGCGCTGACGGAATCGTTGTTGGGCGTGCTGGTCAACGTGCTTGGCGATCGCGGTCCTGCACCGATGGGCCTGCGCGAGATGCAGCTCGACCTGGTCAAACGTTACATCGCGGAAAACCTGGCAGACCCCGCTCTCAGCCCCGAAATGATCGCGGGCGCACGCCGGATTTCTCTGCGCTATTTGCACGCGCTGTTCGAGGGCGAGCCGGTCACCGCGCAGCAGCACATCATCCTCCAGCGCCTGCGTCGCTGCCGGCGTGATCTGGGCAATCCGGTGATGGTCGCCAGGACCATCACCGACATCGCGTTTTCCTGGGGCTTCCAGAATTCCACGCATTTCAGTCGGCGTTTCAAGGCCGAGTTCGGGATGTCGCCGCAGGACTACCGGGTCACCTGCCACTAGGATTTGCTGGTGTGCCACGGCCAGCGATTACGCGTCGGGGCGAACAAGGCGAGCGAGCGTGTCGGCTGCCAGCACTTCGATCCAGTAGCCGTCGGGGTCCTTGATAAAGGCGAGACCTTTCATCGACCCATCGTCCGGCCGCTTGACGAATTTAACGCCCAGCGCTTCGAACCGTGCCGCGGCTTCATGGACGTCGGGAACCGTGATACCGATATGTCCGAAGCCCTTCGGTTCGGCATTCCCGCTGTGATAGCCCGCGAACGCATCGTCGCTTTCGGTCCCCCAATTGTGGGTCAGCTCGAGCGCGCCCTTCTGGCGAAACGTGAACTCGGCGCGCGAACGTTCGTCGGCAGGAATCGCGGGGCTCCCAGGCTGCCGATAGCCCAAGAAGTAGAGCGAGAACTTGGATTCGGGGAAATCGTACTGGTCGAGCAGCGTCATCCCGAGCACGTCGCGATAGAAATCGAGCGATTTTTTCGGATCCCGCACCCGAAGCATGGTTTGGGTGAGCTCGAAACCCGCAGTGGCAGCTTGGGCGGCGTGATCGCCTGGGGTCGTATCGCTTTGCATAAACCTCTCCTCGCGCTCGATCATGTCGCTCTTCAGCTGCCAGATGGTGCCGGTGCACGACTCTCGGCGCGTATGCGCGTGCACTGCGATGCCACCATGCGTGCACTCGACCGATCGCATTCCATACCAAGCCATTGATATTACGCGTAATTTCTGAAAAAATGGATGGATGAGTGCGCACACAGTCGCTCCTTCCTGCATTCTCGGAAAAGCAGCGCCGAAAGCGCGGGCCTAGCTTTCTACTCAACCGTCCGAACCCCGCCATCATGAGCGCGGACCGGTGGCTTTAGCATCGATGCAGGCTCGCGCCGGAGCATCGTTCAGCAGCGTGGAGAGGCAGTATGAGCAAGCAGAAGGCAAGCGAAGAGTACGTCCAGATGGACGCCGGGCCGTGGGCACCGTTCCCGGATGTGTTCTCGAAAGGCGGGATCACGTGGAAATTGCTCCATGTCTCCCCTGAAGCCGGCACATGGACCGCGGTGTTCGAGTGTCCGGAGGGTTCGTCTTTTAACGACCATTTCCACACCGGCCCCGGCGAGTATTTCCTTTACGAAGGCAAGATGGAGGTCCGCGGCGGCGTCCAGAGTGGCGGCGATACTGCCGTCGCACCGGGCTA
>CAJCHR010000510.1 GCA_903970225.1 Actinobacteria bacterium 21-64-8
GCGCAATGCGCGATCGCGCTGCGCCAGAACGGCTTCGAAGGCACCATCGCAATGATCGGGCGCGAGCCCGAGCCGCCCTACGAACGCCCGCCGCTGTCGAAGGAATATTTCGCGCGCCAGAAGACGTTCGACCGGCTCTACATCCGTCCGCCGCAGTTCTGGCCGGACAAGCAGATCGAACTTCTGCTCAGCACCGAAGTGACGGCGGTCGACCCTTCCGCGAAAGTGCTGACGCTCTCGGGCGGTGGGGAATTCGGTTACGGCACGCTGGTCTGGGCGACGGGCGGCGATCCGCGGCGACTGTCGTGCTTCGGCGCCGACCTGGCGGGCGTCCACGCGGTGCGCACCCGCGAGGATTGCGACCGGCTGATGGGTGAGATCGACGCAGGCACCCGCAACATCGTCGTCATCGGCGGTGGCTATATCGGGCTCGAGGCGGCGGCGGTGCTGACCAAGCTCGATTGCAAGGTCACGCTGCTCGAGGCGCTGCCGCGGGTTCTTGCGCGTGTTGCAGGACCGCAGCTTTCGGCATTCTACGAGAAAGAGCACCGCGATCATGGTGTCGATCTGCGCACCGGCGTGGTGGTCGATTGCCTGGTCGGAGATGGCACCAAGGTCACCGGCGTTAAGCTCGCCGATGGCCACGAGCTTGCGGCCGAGGCGGTGATCGTGGGCATCGGCATTATCCCCGCGGTGGGCCCGCTGATCTCGGCGGGCGCGGCTGGCGGCAATGGCGTCGATATCGACGAATACTGCCGCACCTCGTTGCCCGACATCTATGCGATCGGTGACTGCGCGGCTTTCTCGGCCGGATTCGCCGGCGGTGCGGTGATGCGCATCGAATCGGTGCAGAACGCCAATGACCAGGCGACCAACGTGGCCAAGGCAATTTGCGGGGATACCAAGCCATACCACGCGTTTCCGTGGTTCTGGTCGAACCAGTTCGACTTGAGGCTTCAGACCGCGGGTCTGTCGGTGGGATACACCGATGCCGTTGTACGCGGCGATCCTGAAACGCGATCGTTCTCGGTGATCTACCTGAAAGAGGGCAAGGTCATCGCGCTCGACTGCGTCAACATGGTCAAGGACTACGTCCAGGGCCGCAAACTGGTGGAAGCGGGCGCGTCGCCCGACCTTGCGCAGCTCACCGACGCGAGCATACCGCTCAAGGAATTGCTGTAGCATTCGATGGCCGCGTTTCGCGCCTTTCTGCGGAACCACCGCTCGCTGGCAATGCTGCTGATCGCGGCGGCGCTGGCGATGAAGGCGCTGGTGCCGGCGGGATTCATGATCGGCACGCAGGCGAGAACGATCACCGTCGAGATCTGCGCCGATACTGTGAGCGCAAAGCTGAGCAAGACGATCGCGATCCCACTAGCCGGCAAGAGCGGCGGAGAGACGGGTGAGCATGGTAAGGCAGAGCCGCCTTGCGCTTTCGGCGCGCTGGCGATGGCGACGCTCGGCGGCGCGGATACCGTGCTTATTGCCGCCGCAATCGCGTTCATCCTTGCGCTCGGTTTTGCATCGCCGCGCACTTTGCCGATCAGAGACTTCGCGCGATTGCGCCCGCCCCTGAGGGCTCCTCCGGTTCAGGTCTGACGCACGGCGCCGCACTTGCGGCGACCTGCCGAACGTCACGCCCGGTCTCGTCCCTCGAATGGGCGAAGCCGCCCGACAGTCCCAATACCGGGGGCATCTCGTGAAATCATCCCTGATTGCGCTCGCCATCGCGAGCCTTGCCGCTACTCCCGCGCTGGCCGACGAAGACGGCAGCGCCGCACCGGCGATCGTCGTCACCGGCCAGCAACTCTCGAACCGGATCGACAATCCGCCTGCAACGCAAGTGACCGTTGATGCTGCCAAGATCGCGACCACCGTCAACGCGGTCAGCATCGAGGACACGCTTAAATACGTGCCCAGCCTGATCGTGCGCAAACGATCGATCGGCGACAATTTCGCCCCGATCGCGACGCGCACCTCTGGCCTTGGCGCCAGCGCGCGTAGCCTGATCTATGCCGACGGCGCGCTGCTCTCGGCGCTGATCGGCAACAACAACGGCACTGCCAGCCCGAAGTGGCAACTGGTCTCGCCCGAAGAGATCGCGCGGATCGACGTGCTCTACGGTCCGTTCTCGGCGGCTTACGCGGGGGGCTCGATCGGCACGGTGGTCCAGATCACCACGCGCATGCCCGATCACCTTCAGGCCGACGCGACGCTTCTGTTCAACGAGCAGTGGCATAAGCAATACGCAACCGATCTTAGCCTGCCGACCGGGCAGGGCTCGCTGTCGCTCGGCGACCGGATCGGGCGGCTCTCGTTCCTGGTCTCGGCAACTCATACGGTCAGCAACGCCCAGCCAATCGTCTACCCGACCTCTGCGAGCTCGATTCCGATGACGACCGGTGCGATCCAAACCTACAACCGCAATGGCGTTACGACTTTCGTGCTCGGCGCGGGCGATATCGATCACCACGTCGAGGACACGATCAAGCTCAAGCTGGCATACGACATCACCGACGATGTGCGCCTGAGCTACACCGGCGGCCTGTTCCTCGACAGCACGCACACCCGCGTCGACACCTATTTGCGCGATACAAGCGGTGCGCCGGCGTACACCGGCGCGTTCAACTCGGGGCTCTACTGGCGCCAGCAGCGCCATTGGAGCCACGCGGTTACGCTCGATGGACACGGCGGCGGTCTCGACTGGCAGGTAATCGGCACGCTTTTCGATTACGACAAGGATTGGCAGGCAAGCCCCAAGGCCACCAATCTGCTCCCTGCGGCGTTCGCGGGCGGGCCAGGCTCGATCCAGAAGATGGACGGCACCGGCTGGTGGACGCTCGACGCCAAGGCGGCGCTGCGCACCGGGACACGCGATGCGAATGGCACCGATGGCAACGTGCTCTCGCTGGGCGGCCATGCGGACCGTGAGACGCTGAAATCGCAGACCTTCGACATCGCCGACTGGCGCGGCGGCCTTCAAGGCACACGTTCGGCGGCGTCGCTGGGCGCTACGCGAACCGCGGCAATCTGGGCGCAGGATTCCTGGCGTTTCGCCCCGGGTTTGGTGCTCACTCTGGGCGCGCGGCAGGAATGGTGGCGCGCATTCGATGGTTTCAACCAGACCGCCGCCGCCCTTCCGGGGATCGGCCAGCCGGTGCGTACCAAGAGCGGGTTCTCGCCCAAGGTGACGCTCGAGTGGCGATCCGGGCCGGCGTGGAGCGTCAAGGCTTCGTTCGGACAAGCTTGGCGGTTTCCCACCGTGGGTGAGCTCTTTCAGGCGGTCACCGTCGGCGGCGTGCTCGCCAATCCCAACCCCAACCTCGCGCCCGAACGTGCGCGGTCGGGGGAACTCGCGATCGAGCACCGCGATCCGCACGGTACGGTGCGCGTCTCGCTGTTCGATGAGATCGTGAAGGGCGCGCTGGTCTCGCAGACGGTCTCGCTCGGCGGAGTACCGGTCAACTTCGTGCAGAATGTCGATAGAACCCGTGCGCGCGGAGTGGAGTTCGTGGTGGATCGGCGGGATATCGTGGCCCGCGTCGATGTGTCGGGCAGCGTGACGTACGCCAGCGCGATCACGAGCGCCGATGCGGCGTTTCCCGCGGCGGTCGGCAAGCTGATC
>CAJCHR010000511.1 GCA_903970225.1 Actinobacteria bacterium 21-64-8
GACGACGTGAAGGCGCATCACGGCGTGTTCGACGCGATCACCTTCGTGCTCGGCTCCTCGATCAATGGCCTGACCTGGCTGCTCCAGGCGGTCCCGCCGCTGCTGTTCGTGGCCCTGGTCGGGGGACTCGCGTGGTACTTGCGCCGCTCGTGGATGCTGGTCCTGTTCGTGGTGCTCGCGCAGCTGTTCATCATCAACCAGGGCTACTGGGCCGCGACGATGGAGACGCTGTCGCTGGTGCTGTTCGCCGCGTTCGTCTCGACGCTGATCGGCGTGCCGGTGGGGATCTGGGCGGGCCACCGCCCGCGCGCCTTCCAGTTCGTCCAGCCCGCGCTCGACCTGATGCAGACGCTGCCGACGTTCGTCTACCTGATCCCGACGCTGGTGCTGTTCGGCCTGGGCGTCGTGCCCGGCCTGATCTCGACGATCATCTTTGCGCTGCCCGCGCCGATCCGGCTGACGCAGCTGGGCATCATGTCGGTGCCCCGGCCGCTGATCGAGGCCGGGCAGTCGTTCGGCGCGACCAAGTTCCAGCTCCTCACCAAAGTCGAGCTGCCGGCCGCCGCGCCCTCGATCGTCGCGGGCGTCACGCAGTGCATCATGCTGAGCCTGTCGATGGTGGTGATCGCGGCGCTGGTGGGCGCGGGCGGGCTCGGCGTGCCGGTGGTGCGCGCGCTCAACACCGTGCAGGTCGGCATGGGCTTCGAGGCCGGCTTCGCGATCGTGCTGCTCGCGATCATCCTCGACCGGATGACGCGCACCAACAAGAAGGCGCGGTCATGAGGATGGCAAATCGCAGCCAGACACACACCGTCACGCTGAACAAGTGGGAACGAGTTGGCCATTGTCCCGCTCCCACACAGACTCGTCACCCTGAACTCGTTTCAGGGTCCATGGTGCGGCCGGGTTCCGTGCTAGCGAGAATGCGCCCAGCTCCCCTTGGGCGGGCGAGGCACATCGCCGCCAGAGCAGCGCCCAAGGCGAAATGCATCTTGAAACAAGTTCAGGATGACGGAATCTGGATGGGCGCGGCCGCATGACCGTCGCACTCGAATTCCGCGATGTCGACATCCTGTTCTGCACCAGCACCGGGCGCAAGCGGCAGACCGATCTGGCCGCCGCGCTCAAGCTCGCGCATGACGGCGCGGACCGCGCGACGATCTCGGCCCAGACCGGCGTCGTGCTCGGCGTCACCGGCGCGAGCCTCGAGGTCGAGCAGGGCACGATCTCGGTGCTGATGGGCCTGTCGGGCTCGGGCAAGTCGACGCTGCTGCGCGCCGCCATCGGGCTCAACAAGGTCACCAGCGGCCACGTGCTGGTGCGTGACGGGGTGGGCTCGAAGGACGTCGCCGATTGCACCGAAGGCGCGCTGCGCCAGATCCGCCGCCACCGCGTGGCGATGGTGTTCCAGCAGTTCGGCCTGCTGCCGTGGCGCACGGTGCGCGAGAACGTCGCGTTCGGCCTCGAACTGCGCGGCACGCCCAAGGCCGCAATCCGCGACATCGTCGACGAACGCCTCGCGCTGGTCGGCCTCGAAAGCTGGGCCGACCGCTACGCGAGCGAGCTGTCGGGCGGCATGCAGCAGCGTGTCGGCCTCGCCCGCGCCTTCGCCACCGACGCCGATATCCTGCTGATGGACGAGCCGTTCTCCGCACTCGACCCCCTGATCCGCGCCAAGCTCCAGGACGAGCTGCTCGACCTGCAGGAAAAGGTCCAGAACACGATCCTGTTCGTCAGCCACGACCTCGACGAGGCGCTCAAGCTGGGCGACCGCGTGACCCTGCTCGAAGGCGGCCGCGTGATCCAGAGCGGCTCGAGCGAAGACATCGTCCTGCGCCCCGCGACGCCGTACGTCGCCGAGTTCGTGCGCCACATGAACCCGCTCAACGTGATGACCGGCGAGACGGTGATGCGCCCGGTGGCGGCGCTGGTGACACGCGACGGGCGGCATTTGCTCGATGAGGCCGAGAGGTACTGCGTCGGCGTGGGCGCGGGGTACGGCGACGTGCGGATCGACAACCAGCCGCAGGGCGCGACGCTGGTGGCCGAGCCGGATGCGCATGAGCGGTTTCCCGAGGGCGTCGTCGCGGTTCCGGCGGGGGTTTCGGTGCGGACGCTGATCCGGATCCTGTCGGTGTCGGGCCACCCGGTGGTGCTGACCGAGGGGGACCGGGTGGTGGGTGTGTGCGGCGGGCAGGACGTGTTGAAAGCGCTTGGTTCGGGTGGATAAAGAAGAGGCCTCGCACCATTTGCAGCGCAGACTTTTGGTGCAGCCGAACCCCTGATTTCATTGGTACCCAAATCACGTTGGGCACCGTCTGCACGATGCCCAACCCCCAAGCTTAAAGGGCGGAGAGAACGCGCTTGCGCTCAGCGCTGCTCAGTCGTTTGGCGACCGCGATAATAAGGTCCCCTAGTTCTCGATCGGCGCTCCCGTCCTGTGCAACGGACTGCCTTTCAAGATAGCTCTTAGCGACGTTGATTCGCATTTTAGCGCTCGGCACTTTGCCAAACTCGGCCAGGAACGCACTAAGCGCACCCTTCAGCTCATTATAGAGATCGTCGGTTTCATCGATGACCGTGAACCATTCGGCGAGCTTGCGCTCGGTCTGTCGGCCGTCACGAGCATCATCGTTGAGGTACTCGGTAGCGGTCATGCCCAGGTAACCGATGAATTTCGACGGGCCGAAACAGTAGTTGCCCTGCGCGTCGCGGTAGACATACCATGAGCGGGCATAGGAAGCGCGATCGACGAGAAGCGCGCTGCCTTCCAATTGAGTGCGGAAGCGACGGATGTTGTCTTCTGCCTGCGTCTGCGTGGAGACGATCTTCGAGGGCATATTGCCTGTCCTTTTTGTGCGAGTTGTGCCGGCACAAAATGTAGATAAGCTTCTCGCGGATTTCTTACAAGTACCTCCTGCATAAAATGTTGGAAATGGTTAGCGATGGCTACGGCGGCTCTAGATGCACCAAAATCAACGCATGAAAATCGTTCGTTTTGGTGCGGGCTCGTGACCCCCAATATCCGATTGCGTAGCTGATTGAGCATCGAGTCGACTGCGCTTAGAAATCAGTCCTCTTGAAATGTACGTCGCTAGGACGTACGCTCTGTTCGATCATCAAGGAGGCTTACATGCTCGGTTTCGATGAGCCCGGCACGATCGACGAACGCAACACCGAGCGGATGAATTTCCGCACCAAGCCGCGCATCAAGCAGGCCATCCAGAAGGCGGCGGCGCTCGCGGGCGTCGATGACTCGGTGTTCACGATGAACGCGGCCTATCGCTCGGCGATGGAGACGATTGCGGCGCATGAGCGGACAACCTTGCAGCCGGTCGATCATGCGGCGTTCTTTGCGGCCCTCGATGCGCCTGCGGCACCGACGAAACGTCTGCGCGCAGCCTTCGATCGCCACGGCAGGACGATCACCAGCCGGTGACGGCGCCGGGCGACGACCGCCGCACCGTCATAGAGCCGCTCGATCCCGCCAGGCACGATCGAGCGGCGTTTTCCTGCGGCGTGACGCAAGTCGACAACTTCTTCCGGCGGACGGCGAACAAGCTGACCAAAGCGGGCCACGTCCGCACATTCGTGATGACCGCAGCGGACGGCGGCCTGATTGGCTTCTATGCCGTCAACGCTCACGCGATCGACTATACCGACCTGCCCGAACGCTTCGCGCGCGATCGGCCCAGCCACGGCAGCATCCCGGCGGCCTACATCTCGATGATCGGAGTCGATGGGCGGTATCAGGGCCAAGGCTATGGCGGCGATCTGCTGATCGACGGCCTGATGCGATTGCTTCGGGCCTCCGACGCGCTCGGCATCGCGGTGGTCATGCTCGATGTGCTCGACTGCGGCGATCCGGAGAAAGTGGCCAAGCGTCTGGCGCTGTACACCGATTACGGCTTCCGGCCCCTACCCTCGCATCCCCTGCGGCTATTCATGCCCATGGCGACGGTTCGGCAACTCGTCGAAACCAGCCATCGGGAAATGGGCTGAGACCGCAAACCGAAGCCTCCCCCGATCGCCATTTTCCTACATCGCCCGAACATGCCATCCTGAAACTCGCGCATCGCACGGTGCGCGGCTCCCGCTCTTTGACATCGTCGGCCCCACACGCAAACGCGCGCGCGAACTTACGATGCCTCCTATGGGCAATGATACTAAAATTAGAATTCCAACATCGTTCGAAAACAATAGGTTATGCGATTTCCGGCATCTGATTATAGAAAATCGTCATTGCGAGCGCAGCGAAGCAATCCAGAGCCGTAATGTGCCGCCCTGGATTGCTTCGCTGCGCTCGCAATGACGAAGGAGGGGGGCGTACTATGGCGCTTTCCTCCAGCGCCCTACTCCCCCCGCACCCGCGGAAACCGGGCCGCGGCTTCCAGCGCCTCCAGGTCCATGTGCCCGCGCACATAGTCCTGCGCGGCGTCGCGGAACGGCTGGTAGTCCCACGGCTTGACCACGCCCTTGGCCGAGGCGGCCGCGACCAGGCGGCGGCGGCGCTGGCTGGCCAGCACTTGCGCCTCGATCTGCGGCAGGTCCCAGCGCTGCGCCGCCTCGCGGCGGAACGCGGCGAGGGTCTCGGCCTGCGCTGGATCGCCGGCGAGGTTGCACAGTTCGCCGGGATCGGCGGCAAGGTCGAACAATTGATCCGGATCGACCGGCGAGTGGATGAATTTCAGCGACCCCCGCCGGATCATCACCACCGGCGCGATCGCGCCTTCGCCGAGGTACTCGCCGATCACCTCGTCCCTGAACGCCTGGCCAACGCCTGTTTCCCCGAGCAGGTGCGGCATCAGGCTGGCGCCGTCGGACAAGGGCGCCAGCGCCTCGGGCATGGTCCCGCCCGCGATCTCGGCCAGCGTCGGCAGCAGGTCGACCAGCGAGACGCTTTCCGCCACCCGGCCCGGCGCGAAACGGCCGGGCGCGTGGACGATCATCGGAATGCGCGCGCCGCCTTCGAGGAAGGTCATCTTGTACCAGAGGTCGCGCTGCCCCAGCATTTCGCCGTGGTCGCCGATCAGCAGGATCACGGTGTCCTCGGCCATGCCGCTCTGCTCCAGCGCCTCGAGCACTGATCCGATCTGCTCGTCGACGAAGCTGATCGACCCGTAATAGGCCCGCCGCGCCGCGCGAACCTGATCGTCGGTCACCGTGTCGAGATCGACCCCGGTGACATGGCGCAGCCGCAGCGAGTGTGGATCGCGTGCCGCGGGCCCGCGCGGCATCGGGATCTCGGCGTCGTCGTAAAGGTCCCAGTACTTGTAGGGAATCGCGAAAGGATCGTGCGGATGCGTGAGCGACATGACCAGGAAGAACGGGCGCGGGTCGCTGCCGCGGGCGATCTCGAACAGTTTGCGGCGGGTGACGAAGGTGACCTCCTCGTCATAGTCGAGCTGGTTGGTGCGCACGCAAGGCCCCGCGGTCAGCACCGAGTCCATCGAATGGTACCAG
>CAJCHR010000512.1 GCA_903970225.1 Actinobacteria bacterium 21-64-8
TGATCATCGGCTGGTGGCAGCACGTGCCCTACTGGCCGGCGATGTTAACGAGCGCGCTGGGCGGTGTGCTCGGCGTGATGCTCTCGGTGCCGCTGCGCCGCGCGCTGGTGGTCGATAGCGACCTGCCGTATCCGGAGGGCCATGCCGGCGCCGAGATCCTGCGCGTCGGCATGGCCGGCGATGAAGGCGCGCGCGAGAACCGTGAGGGGCTGGCGACGATCGTGCTGGGTGCGGCTGCGGGCGCAGGCTTCGGCGTGCTCACCGCGGTGCAGCTGGCAGCGGGCGAAATCGCCAAGAGCTTCCGCTTTCTCGGCGGCGCGACCAGTTTCGGCGGCACGCTTTCGCTCGGCGTGCTCGGCATCGGCCACCTGATCGGGCTTGCGAGCGGCCTTGCGATGCTGCTCGGCGCGGTGATCGCGCGGTTCGCGCTGCTGCCATGGCTGAGCCACGGCGTTGCCGGACCGATCGACGAGGTCGCGGCGGCCGTATTCTCGCACCAGGTGCGCTTCGTCGGCGCGGGCGCGATCGGGGTGGCGGCGTTGTGGTCGCTGGTGCGGATTTCGGGATCGATCGCCAAGGGCCTGCGCGGCATCTCCGCGGCAGCGCGGGTGCGCAAGGCGGGCGGGGTGCTCGACATCACCGAACGCGACATGCCGGGTTCGGTCGTGGCCATCGTCAGTCTCGCGCTTATGGTGCCGATCGCGGTCATGCTCTGGCAGTTCGATCTCGGCGGGGCGCTTCCCACCGGCAAGCTGGTCGCCGTTGCGGGCGCGATCGTGTTCATCATCGTGATCGGCAGCCTGACCGCGATCGTTGCGGGGTACATGGCAGGGCTGATCGGTTCGTCGAACAGTCCGATCTCGGGGATCGGCATCCTCTCGGTGGTCTGCGCGGCATTGCTGGTCGCAGCGCTCGGCGGCGGTTCGGTCGCACCCGAGGCGCGCGCGCCGCTGATCGCGTTCGCGCTGTTCGTCAGTTCGTTCGTGTTCGGCATCGCGATTGTCGCCAACGACAACTTGCAGGACCTCAAGACCGGTCAACTGGTCGGCTCGACACCGTGGAAGCAGCAGGTCGCGCTGATTATCGGCGTGGTGCTCGGCTCGCTCGTGCTGCCGCCGGTGCTCGAGCTGCTCAACGTGCGTTTCGGCTTTGCGGGCGCGCCGGGGGCAGGCCCCAACGCGCTGGCGGCGCCGCAATCATCGCTGTTCGCGGGGATTGCGCAGGGCGTGCTTGGCGGCACGCTGCGCTGGGACCTGGTCGGGATCGGTGCGGCGATCGGCGTCGCGATCATCGTGCTCGACGAAGTGAGCGGTGTCTTCAAAAAGATGCGCCTGCCGCCGATGGCCGTGGCGATGGGCATCTATCTGCCGGTCACGATCATCGTGCCGACGGTGCTCGGCACGATGATCGGGCATGTGTGGGACAAGATGGCCGAGCGAAGTCCCAATCCGGAGTACGGCAAGCGGCTCGGTGTCCTGCTCGCGACCGGGCTGGTTGTGGGCGACAGCCTGCTGGGGCTGGTCTACGCGGGCGCCGTCGGAGCGCTGGGTGATCCGGCGAAGCTGGCGGTGGTCGGCCCAGGCTTTGCCAGGGCCGCGGAATGGATCGGACTCGCGGTTTTCGTCGCGCTGGCGATAAGCACTTACCTGCGCACCAAGCGCCGGGCTTTCGCCGAGGGGTGATTGGGCGAGGTTGGCGGTCTCTGCCCAACGCGATTACATCAGCGAACCCCCATCCACCGCATAGACCTGCCCGGTGATGAAACTCGCGCGAGGTGAAGCGAGGAAGGCGACGAGGCCCGACATCTCCTCTGGCGTCGCAAACGGCTTCCCCACGAACGTGCGGCGTTGGCGAATATCGCGATCTTCCGGGCGGACGCTCTCCTGTCCCTTCGCGAAGAGTCCGCTGTCGGGATGAAAGCGGCTGCCTTTGCTGAATGCCGAGGGATCGGTCGCGAAGGTCGCATAAGGCGCGATCGCGTTGACCCGGATCGCGTGCTGGCCAAGCTCCTTCGCAAGCACAACGGTGAACGCGTGCACCGCACCCTTCATCGCCGAGTAGACCGGGAGCATGTAGTCACCGACCAGCCCGGCGGTCGATCCGACGTTGACGATCGCACCGCTCCCGGCCGCGATCATGTCGGGCAGCACGGCATGGGTCATCCGCAGGACGGTGCCGAAGTTGAGATCGATGTCGCCCGCCCACTTGGCCGGGTCGGATTGCTCGAACAGCCCCTGGTCGACGTTGCCGCCGAGCCCGTTGACCAGAATATCGACCGGGCCGAGTCTGTGCGCTGCTTCTAGAATCGCAGCAGGCGCGGCCGGATCGGTAAGGTCGGCGCTGACGAACACCGCATCCGCCGCGCCGCGCGCCTTTGCCGTCTCAACCAGCCGCGCCCCGGCTTCCGGATCGCGCCCCACGCCAACGAGCTTCACGCCTTCCGCCGCGAGTTCCAGCGCGATCTCGCGCCCGATGTTCGCAGTCGCTCCGGTGACGATAGCCACCTTTCCGGCAAGCCCGAGTTCCATGCTTTCTCCCCGTACTAAATTTCAGCAGGCGAGATCGTCGTCGCTTTTGCCCAGCGCAAGATCGGCCTTCGCGCGCCGCTTGCAGCGCCGATTGTCGCCGGGTGCTGTCGCCACGCCCTGAGTCGAGCTGATGCAGCGCAGGGCGCCGTCGCTGCCATCGGCCTCGATCGCCCGAAGGAAAGTCGCGCCGACATGGTGGAACTGGCGGCCTTCCAGGGCGCCCGAGGTGAAACGCACCTTGTCCCCGATCATCAGGTACGTTCCGCGCGAGTCCTTTGACCGGTAGCTCGAATCGCCGATCACATCGAAGTCCGCGTCCGGCTGATGCTGGCCGCCGAACGAGTCGATATCGCTCGCATTTCCGGGCAACTCGCAGGTGTAGTGCCCCTTGGGCAGCACCGTCAGATCGCCGCCCGGCAGCACGCGCGCGTCCGCGGTGGCGAACCCCGCGACCAACAGCGCAACCAACGACACGGCAAGGGCAAGGTCTCTCATGCACGGCGAGCTAACACCGCCGCGCCGCGATTGCCAGCCGCGTGCTGGCACGCTAAGGGCGCGCCTCTTTTACCGATACCTGCTCTTTCGCATCAGAGGCCCTTCATGAAGATCAGCGGCGTGGACATTCGTCCCGGCAACATCATCGAATACGAAAAGGGCATCTGGAAAGTCGCCAAGACCCAGCATACCCAGCCCGGCAAGGGCGGCGCGTTCATGCAGGTCGAGATGAAGAACCTCATCGACGGCCGCAAGACCAACGTCCGCTATCGCAGCCAGGACACGGTGGAGCGCGTGCGCCTCGACACCAAGGACTTCCAGTTCCTCTACGCCGAGGGCGAGGACTTGGTGTTCATGGACGTCGAGAATTACGACCAGATCTCGCTGCCCAAGGACTTGCTCGGCGGCGCCGATGCGTTCCTGCAGGACGGTATGCAGGTGGCGCTCGAAATGTGGGAAGAGCGCCCGATCTCGGTGCAGCTGCCCGAGCAGGTCGAAGCGACGATCGTCGAGGCCGACGCGGTGGTCAAAGGCCAGACCGCCTCGTCCAGCTTCAAGCCCGCGCTGCTCGACAACGGCGTGCGCGTGATGGTGCCGCCGCATATCGGCAGCGGCACGCGCATCGTGGTCGACGTGTACGAGCGGACTTACGTCAGCAAGGCGGGCTGAGCCCACCATGGCAGCGATTTCCGGCCTCATCCGCGTGATGGAAAAGGCTGCCCGCAAGGCCGGGCAGCGACTGCGACGCGACTTCGGCGAGGTCGAGCACCTCCAGGTCAGCCGCAAGGGTCCATCAGATTTCGTCTCGAAGGCGGATCAGGCGTCGGAGCGGACGCTGTGGGACGAACTGCGTGCCGCGCGGCCCGGCTGGGGCTTCGTGCTCGAGGAAGGCGGTGTCATCGAGGGTGAGGCCGGCAAGCCGCGCTGGATCATCGATCCGCTCGATGGCACCACCAACTTCCTCCACGGCATCCCGCACTTCGCGATCTCGATCGCCGCGCAGGAGCCCGCGCTCGACGGCAAGGGTCCTGACGGTTCGGGCTGGGGCGATGTGATCGCGGGGATCGTCTACCAGCCGATCACCGACGAGAGCTTCTGGGCCGAAAAGAGCCAGGGGGCCTGGCTCCAGAACGCGCGGCTGCGGGTCTCGGCCCGTCGCCACCTCGACGAATCGCTGTTCGCGACGGGCACGCCGTTTCAGGGACATGGCGATTTCAACCAGTGGCAGCGCATCTACCATGCGCTCGGGCCGCAGGTTGCCGGTATCCGCCGCTTTGGTTCAGCCGCGCTCGATCTCGCTTGGGTCGCCGCAGGGCGCTACGAAGGCTTCTGGGAAAGTGACCTGAGCCCTTGGGATACGGCCGCCGGCTGCCTGCTGGTGCGCGAGGCGGGCGGCTTCGTTTCGGACTTCCGCGGCCGCTCGCTGCCGGTCTGCGACAAGGAGATCATCGCCGGCAACGATGCGCTGCATTCGCGGCTTCACAAGATCATAGCGGGCGCGCTCAAGGCTTGATCCCTTCTCGGCGCGGGCGCGCGGAGAGTTACATTCTGGCTGTCTGAAACCAAAGTCCGGGTTGAATGTTCAACGAACATGACCCTCCGCGCCGCGCCTTTCGGATACGCGTTATGCGTGCTGTTGAGCACCTCCGCACATGCGCAGCCATCTCGCCAAGCTGCCCGGGCCGCGCCGATATCCTCAATCGGATTCGACCTGTCGAGGGATCTTGGAGGTGGACGTGTCGCCAGCGACGAGCGTCTTCGCCCACTCGTCGAACACCAGGAATGGCGGCAATCGAACGTGCCGCAAGCGCGCTGGGCCTACAGGCCAGCGAACAAAGGCCCCGAACTCGAAGTCGCGGCATTCGGCGCGGGCAATAAAGACATGCCAAGCCTTGCGCATGTAGGTGTCGACTGGAATTTCTGACCAGCTTGAATCCATACGTTCCCGCGTCTAAGCGCTGCGGGCGTGCCCCTGTGGCGGAATGGTAGACGCGACCGACTCAAAATCGGTTGTTGAGAGACGTGCCCGTTCGAGTCGGGCCAGGGGCACCACGCAAATCCGATAACGGCGAAGCGATCGGGGAGCGGATGGTCGCCACTTCCCGCGGCGAATGACGTCCTGCGCGAAGTCCAAGTGCTCCGGTCTTCGGTCCCGATCCGTACCGGTCAGAACGCCGCCGTGATCGAGAATACCGCGGTTGCGCCGGCGATCGAGGAGCCATTCCTGGTGGAGGAGAAGTTCGGCTGAAGATAGACCGAATCCGCGCGGCTGATGCTGGTATCGACGTAGCTCGCGCCGAGGACGACCGGACCCAGCTTGTAATCCGCGCCGATCAACCAATCGACGTAAGAGCCGGTCGGCGCGACGCTGGTGCCATTGGGGCCAAGGCCGGGGTTGCCGTAAGAGTAGCCGAGGTGCGCCTTGACCGTAACCGGCACACCGGGAACGCCTGCGCTCGCGTCGCCCCAGATGTAAAGATTGTCTTCCTTTTGGCCCTGGCTTTGGGGGGTGTTCGAGAAGTTGCCGAGTGCGCGCTGCTTGGGCGCGTAGGCAACGCCCGCCAGCAAGCTGGCCGGGCCGAAGGTACCGGACAGCTTGACATAAGGCTCGGCGAAATCGGTCAAGTCTGCGCCGCCCGGATACATGTACCAGGTCAAGCCCGCATCGATCTTGAGGCCGCTACCGATCTCAGTCGCATAGCCGCCGTAGATGTCGAGTTCGAGGTTGGCGCCGCCGAAAGTGCCCCAGCCGGCCAGGTTCGATCCCCAGGTGCCGGCGTAGAACCCGCTCTTGTGCGCAACCGCAATGCCGCCCTGAACGGCGATCTGTTTGTCGGTCTGCGAGACGCCGCGGAACCGATAATCGCTGACCAGCGCGGCGCTGCCGGTGACCGTGAAATCCTTCGGCGGCTCTTCCTGCGCCAGCGCCGGGGTCGTGATCGCAAGGCAGGCGAGACCTGCCGCAAGTGTCATCTTCATCTAAAAACGCCCTCATGGTTGTTCGGTCAGGCGTTCCTCCTGCGCCATGCGCGAAGGCTCTATCCGGCCCCCGTCACGCGACGCGGATCACGTTACGGACGCGTGCTGTCGGTTCGATTGCCCGCGCGTGACAAAGTGTTGCGGGACGGCGCGAAAAAGAGCCCGGAGGATCGGCATCGATCCTCCGGGCCAGGAAGCAGCAGCATTCGGACGGCTGCGATCGTTACCCCGCGATGGGCAGGGGACGGAGGATCGTCGCGGGGCCGGTCACGCGCACTTGGGTGCCGCGACGTCTGTGGCGCTTGAGCCACTCGCCGATCGTTTCGGCGGTGGTGTGATCCATCATCCGAACCCGGTCGAGATCGAGATGAACGGGACGATCGGCGGGGACCTGTTCGAGCGCGGTGTTGAGCCGGGTCAGGCCTAGGAACGTCGCGGCGCCCTGCAGTTCGACCTTGACCGTGTCGGTGTCCGCGACGTCGCTGCGGGTGATCCGCAGCTTGAGGTTCCGGGCATGTGGCAGCAGCTCGACGAGGCTCAGGCCGAGCCCCACCAGAACGCCTGTCAGCAGGTCGGTCGTGACGACCAGTACGAACGTGACCGCCCAGATCACCGCGGGCATCAGCCCGTGCGCCTTGAACAAGTGCCGCACGTGGTCGACGCTGACCAGCCGCCAGCCGGTCACGACCAGCACGCCGCCCAGCGCCGCCATCGGCACCTCGCGCAAGAGCCACGGCAGCAATGCGACGAAACCGAGGATCCAGACACCGTGGAGCACGGCCGAGAGCCGGGTCTGTGCGCCCGCCTGCACGTTGGCTGAGCTGCGCACGATCACACCGGTCATCGGCAGGGCGTTGAACGCGCCGCACAGCACGTTGCCGATGCCCTGCGCGCGCAGCTCCTTGTTGTAGTCGGTGCGCACGCCGTCATGCATTCGGTCGACCGCGGCGGCCGAAAGCAGCGTCTCGGCGCTGGCGATGAACGCGATCGCGAGCGCGGAGAGCAGCAGCGCCGGGTTCAGAAGCGAAGCGTAGCCGCCGCCCTCGACGGAACTGAACGCGCTGGAGAGCGATTCCGGAACGACGATGCGCAATACGTCGAGCCCCAGCGACCATGCTGCCAGCGTCGCGGCGACCACGCCGAGCAATGCGCCAGGGACGAGCTTGAGCCGCGCGGGCCGCAGCTTTTCCCAGCCGATCATGACCACGATCGTCAGCAGGCCAAGCGCCAGTGCCACCTCGCTCGCGCGCATGCTCGTCGGCTCGATGCCCAGCACGCGTGCGGGAATCATCGCAAGGTTTTCGAGCCCGCTCGACAATGGCTTGGCGTCGAACAGCACGTGGAACTGGCCGATGACGATCAGCGCGCCGATGCCCGCCAGCATGCCGTGCACCACCGCCGGCGATATCACGCGAAACACGCCGCCAAGCCTGAAGGTGCCGGCAATGAGCTGGATAAGACCGGCGAGAACCAGCACCGGACCGAGCACGGCAAGCCCGTGTTCGCGCACGAACTCGAACACGATGACCGCAAGGCCCGCCGCCGGCCCGCTCACCTGCAGCGGCGATCCCGCGAGCAAGCCGACGACGAGACCGCCGATGATGCCGGTCACCAGACCTTTCTCGGGCGGCACCCCCGAGGCAATCGCGATGCCCATGCAAAGTGGCATCGCCACCAGGAACACGACGATCGACGCGGTAAGGTCACGAACGAGCGTACGCGGGCGCGCGATGCCGGGGTCGGCGGCAGAAAGCGTGGCAGCGCTCATTCCGCCGCCTCCGCATAGTAGTCGTCCGTAGCGATCCGCTGCGCTGCGGGCATCGCGACCGGGAGGGGGCGATCCGCGCGCAGAGGCACGAACCGGCCGGTGTCGCCGTCGAGCCCAAGCACCTGGCCGACCTCGATATCCACGAACCAGCCGTGAAGCGCCATCTCGCCTTGCGCCATCGCCGCGGCCACCGAAGGATGCGTGCGCAGATGGGTGAGCTGCGCGACGACGTTCTCAAGGCTCACCGCACGGATGCGGTCGGCCTTTTCGAGATGCGGGCTGCACGTCGTCACGACATGCTCGGCCGCCGCGCCGTGGCGCAGCCATGCGCTGACGTTGGGCATGCGCTCCAGCCCTTCGGGATAACTGAGCGCCTTCATCGCGCCGCAGTCCGAGTGGCCGCACACGATGATGTCGCGTACGCCGAGCACCATGACCGCGTATTCGACGGTCGCGGAGACACCGCCGGTCATGTTGGCGAAGGGGGGCACGATGTTGCCTGCGTTGCGGCAGACAAACAGATCACCGGGCGCGGCCTGGACGATCTGCTCGGGCACGATGCGCGAATCGGCGCACGACACGATCAGCGCCTTGGGCTCCTGGCCCTGGCTCGATAGCCTGGCGAAGAGTTCGCTGCTGGCGGGGAAGATGGTCTTCTCGAAATCGAAGACCCGTCCTATCAGCTCGTTCACGGTTGACGCCTTTCGCAATGGTGATCGTGCGCGCCACCTACGGCGCGAACGCATCATGGAAGTTAGGCGGGGTGGTTTGCCGGTTTCGGTCGATCCGGTGACGAAGTGTTGCTGCAGGGCAGCAAAGCTTACGCGGTCGCAGCAGAAAGGCGGATCGTCGCGGTGAGCCCGCCGCCGGCGCGATTGGCGAGTTCGAGCGTGCCGCCCTCCTGCTCCATCGCGCGCTTCACGATCGCGAGGCCAAGCCCCATTCCCGGCGTGTCGCGCCCACGGGCGCTGTCGAGCCTCACGAATGGCTGGACGACATCGTCGAAACGGTCCTCGGGAATACCCGGCCCGCCGTCCTCGACCGCTAGCACCACTGCCGGGCCGTGCCGGCGCAGCACCACGCGCGCGTTGCCGCCGTAATGCAGCGCATTCTCGATCAGGTTGGAGATCGCGCGGCGGATCGCCACGGGTCGCGCGAGGATTTCGAGATGGTCGGGGCCATCGTACGCCGCATTGCCCCCGAGATCGGCCGCGGTGTCGACCAGCGTCGCTGCCATCGCCGCCAGGTCGACCCGCACCGGCGGAACGCTGTCGGTGCCGCCGCTCTCGACGAATGCCTGCAGCGATTCGATCAGGTGCTGCATCTCCGCGATGTCGTCCGCCAGCTCGTCGGTGGTCCTGCGGTCGAGCGTGTGCGCCTCGAGCCGCAGCTGCATCCGCGCGAGCGGGGTCCTCAGATCATGGCCGATTGCGAGCATCGTCTGTGTCCGGTCGACGAACGATCGGTGTACGCGCTGCTGCATCTGGTTCACGGCGTGAATCAGGTCGCGCATCTCCTGCGGACCCTGTTCGGGTACCGGCTCCGGCGGGCCGGAGCCGAACTCAGAGCCGACCTGGCGCGTCGCCTTGATCAACAGCTTGAGCGGCTTCAGAGCCTGGTTGAGCAACGTCCAGGCCAGCGTCGCCAGCAGCAGTGTGGGCAGGACCATCGCGACAAGCCGGCCAACGCTGAGCTTCCAGGCCGACCGGGCATACGTCTCGAACGTCAGGACGCTCGCATCGGAGAGCACGATCGAGCCGCCGATGTTATTGCCCCCAGGCAGTGACTGGACGTGCATATCGAGCCGGGTCCGGGCCAGCTCGGGCGCGAATTCGACGACTTGCATGCGCAGCTTGGCGAGTCCGAGATGCTCTGAGGCTTTGGCTGGCGCGGGTGACCATTTGATCAGGAAACGGCTCGAACTCAGCGCATGTGAGACGATCACGCGATCGCGAACCTGCGCGCGCTCGACCGCGCGGCTCGCCAGCACGAGATTTTCCGCGATGCGCGAGGCATCGTCCTGCCGCAGCTCGAACGAGTTCGCCCGCTGAAAGATCACCGTGTTGACCGCGAAATCGACGACGAGGAACAGCAGCAGGATCGCCAGCAGCCGTTCGGGCAGGCCGAGGCGCCGCAGGAATTTCAAGCGAGCCGGTGCATCAAAAGCGTTCGGGGGCGGCCTGGAACATATAGCCGACCCCGCGCACCGTGACGATCGGCGCCTCGTGGTTGGCCGCCTGGAGCTTGCGCCGCAGCCGGCTGACGAGCACGTCGATGCTGCGATCCGAACTGTCGCCAAGCCGCGCGCGTGACAGCTCAATCAACCGCTCGCGGCCCAGAACGCGTTGCGGGTTGGCGGTGAACGTCACCAGCAGATCGAACTCGGCGCCGGTGAGGTCGACGAGCGCACCGGTGGGTGAGCGCAGCTCGCGCCGCGCCAGCGAAACGGTCCAGCCGTCGAAGCGCACTTCGCTGGCCGGCGGTCCCCCGCGCACCGTGCCGCTGCCGTCCCCCATGCCGTGCCGGCGCAGCACCGCGCCGATCCGCGCGACCAGTTCGCGCGTGCCGAATGGCTTGGCCAGATAATCGTCGGCGCCCAGTTCGAGGCCGAGCACCCGATCCTCCTCGCTACCCCGCGCGCTGGCGAAGATGATAGGCACGTCACTCTCGCGGCGCAGACGCCGAAACAGATCGATGCCGCTCGTGCCGGGCAGCATGATGTCGAGCACGACCAGATCGGGCTGCGTATCGCGCAGCGAGACCCACATTTCCGCACCCGTTGCGGCGGTCACGACATGGAAGCCGTTCTCGCGCAACGCGCGGGTGATGAGAGTCCGCAAGGCGCCGTCGTCCTCGACAACCAGGATCGTTTGCACAATCGAAGGTTGATGCGCGGAAAGCGCGAAGCGCTCTACGGTTCGAGACATTCGGTTAAACGCAGTTCTGTAAAAATCGGGTTCAACGGGTTGTCAACGCGCATCGTTCTCGGCGACGATAGTGTGCCCGACCGACTTTGTCTCGGAAATGTTGCTGCCGCGAAAGCAGCCACGGTTCTTCGAAGGCTCGGGATGGCATGCGCGCAGCGCGGTCTGGGTCAGCTGTTGCTGCACCTTGTGGCTGTGCATGCCTTTCAGCTGATCATGCTTGCAGCCGAGATCGCGACCTGCGTGAGGACTACAGACGACCGGCACCGAATGCGCGATGGGCAGATCGCCAGCTGGAGCCGGAGCCGGAGCCGGAGCCGGAGCCGCAACGGCGCTGGCGAGGATAGTGAGGGCGTGAGCAAGCAACATCGATGATCTCCATCAGTCGGGATGACTTGCCCGGATGTGGTGCCCGATGATGTCTGGAGGTGCACGCCGCCGTGACAAAATGTTGCTGGTGCCGCGTTGGGCCAATCGGCTTGCCCGAAGGCGCATCCCAGGCGATGCCGCCCCGGATCATGCCCTGCGCTGCGCCGGATTTGATCGTAAACTGCTGCAGTTCGCGGAGCACAAACTGCCTCAGAGGCCGCGGGAAATCGCGAGTTGCCAGATATTTTCGGACAGTGCGTGAGCAGGACTGGAGCGGGTGAAGGGAATCGAACCCTCGTATTCAGCTTGGGAAGCTGCTGCTCTACCATTGAGCTACACCCGCTCGGGCGCGGTGTCTTACCGACACGGCGCGACGCGAAGGGGCGCCGCTTGCCACAGATCGACCGGCCCGGTCAACGCGTCATCGCCCGGGCGACGCGCGCGGCTCTAGGTTCCGGGCGGGGTCGCATGATATGCTCATCGCAAAGGGCCTCTGGGGCCGCATATGGGAGCGGAAACAATGCAGATGAACGACATGGTGCTGATCAGTGTCGACGATCATATCATCGAGCCGGGCACCGTCTTCGACAACCAGCTTTCGGGCGAGGCTTATGCGACCGCGCCCAAGTTCGGGGCGCGGGACAACGGCGTCAACTTCTGGAGCTACCAGGGGAAGGAACTGCAGAACGTCGCGCTCAACGCCGTCACCGGCCGCGTGCGCGAGGAATACGGTTTCGAGCCGACCGCGCTCGACCAGCTGCGCAAGGGCTGCTGGGACGTCGATGCGCGCGTCGGGGACATGAACGTCAACGGCATCGCCGCCAGCCTCAACTTCCCCAGCTTCGCCGGGATCGACGGCGGGCTGTTCATCGATGCGCCCGACAAGGCGCAGGCACTGGTGCACATGCGGGCTTACAACGACTGGCACATCGAGGAGTGGTGCGGCGCGAAGCCCGGACGATTCATCCCGCTCGGCTGCCTGCCGCTGTGGGATCCGGAAGAGACCTCGCGCGAGATCCATCGGCTTGCCGCCAAGGGCTGCCACGCGGTGACGATGAGCGACAACCCGACGATGCGCGGGCTGCCCAGCATCCATCATCACAGCTGGGAGCCGCTGTGGAAGGCGCTCGCCGATTGCGACACCGCGATCTGCCTGCACATCGGCACCGGCAACATCGCGCCGCACTGCTCGCCGCTGTCGCCGATCGAGGTCAACATCACGACGATGCCGATGGCGGTCGCGTTCGGCGCGGCCGACTGGCTCAACCTCTCGGCGCTCGGCCGTTATCCGACGATGAAGGTCTGCCTGTCGGAAAGCGGCATCGGCTGGGTCCCGTACCTGATGGAACGCGCCGACTACAGCCATGACCAGCACCACGTCTGGACTCACTCGAACCAGTACTTCGGTGATGAGAAGCCGAGCGACC
>CAJCHR010000513.1 GCA_903970225.1 Actinobacteria bacterium 21-64-8
TTACTGGTTCATCGTCGCGAAGAAGTCCTCGTTGGACTTGGAGTCCTTCATCTTGTCGAGCAGGAACTCCATCGCGTCGATCGTGCCCATCTGCATGAGGATGCGGCGCAGGACCCACATCTTCGAGAGCTGATCCTTCGGCACGAGCAGCTCTTCCTTGCGGGTGCCGCTCTTGCCCACGTCGAGCGCGGGGAACACGCGCTTGTCGGCGACCTTGCGATCCAGGATGATCTCGGAGTTGCCGGTGCCCTTGAACTCCTCGAAGATCACCTCGTCCATGCGGCTGCCGGTGTCGATCAGCGCGGTGGCGATGATCGAGAGCGAGCCGCCCTCCTCGATGTTGCGCGCGGCGCCGAAGAAGCGCTTCGGCCGCTGCAGCGCGTTGGCGTCGACACCGCCGGTCAGCACCTTGCCAGAGCTCGGCACCACGGTGTTGTAGGCACGGCCCAGGCGCGTGATCGAATCGAGCAGGATCACGACGTCCTTCTTGTGCTCGACCAGCCGCTTGGCCTTCTCGATCACCATTTCGGCGACCTGCACGTGGCGCGTGGCGGGCTCGTCGAAGGTCGAGGAGATCACCTCGCCCTTCACCGAGCGCTGCATGTCGGTGACTTCCTCCGGCCGCTCGTCGATCAGCAGCACGATCAGGAAGATTTCGGGATGGTTGTCGGTGATCGCCTTGGCCATGTTCTGCAGCAGCACGGTCTTGCCGACGCGCGGCGGCGCGACGATCAGCGCGCGCTGGCCCTTGCCCTGCGGGCTGACCAGATCGATCACGCGCGCGGACTTGTCCTTGACCGTCGGGTCGAGCGAATCGAGCCGCAAGCGCTCGTCAGGATAAAGCGGCGTGAGGTTGTCGAAGTTGACGCGGTGGCGAACCGCGTCGGGATCGTCGAAATTGACCGTGATCAGCCGGGTGATCGCGAAATAGCGCTCGCCATCCCTGGGTGCGCGGACTTCGCCTTCGACCGTGTCGCCGGTGCGCAGGCCCCATTTGCGGACCTGGTTGGGCGAGACGTAGATATCGTCGGGTCCGGCGAGATAGTTCGCTTCGGGGCTGCGCAGGAAGCCGAAACCATCGGTCAGCACTTCGATCGTGCCGACACCGAAGATCTCCTCGTCTTCCGCAACCTCTTTGAGGATCGCGAACATGAGGTCCTGCCGGCGCAAAGTCGACGCGCCCTCAACACCCATCTCCTCGGCCATCGCGACCAGCTCGGCGGGCTTTTTCATTTTCAGTTCTTTAAGATGCATGCGTTCGTCTTTTCGGGATGAGTTCCGGGACGGCGGGCCAGCGATCACAAAGGCTTGGGGAAAGCAGATCGGAAGGGGGCGGACGTTGACGTCCGGGCCAGCCGTGGATCGACATAGGGATGAGCGGCGGAGGCGTCAATCGGGCGCGCGTGCCGACATCACGACAACAAAGCTTCGGCGCCGATCGCGAGACCGACGCCGAAGACAACTCCACGCGCCGCTAAAGGGCGCATCGTAACAAGGCTCGATCACTCAGTAATCGTGGTCGATCGAACCGATCCCGGTCACGCTGCTGGTCAGGTGCGCGGGCCGTTTGTGCAGCGAGACATTGCCGACACCGGTGATCGTCGCATCGACGTTGCCGATCGCGGCGATCTCGACGTTGCCCGCGCCAGAGACTCGCACGGTCGCGTCCTTCGCGGCCACGCCGGAGAAATCGACGTTGCCCGCACCGCTGCCGGTGATCGTCAACGTATCGACCTTACCGTTGCCATCGATGCTGCCAGCGCCGGTCAGATTGACCGCGAGCGCCGGCTGGGCGAGCCCGTTGAGCTCGATATCGCCTGAGCCTTTGAGGTTGACCGCGGGCACTTGCGGCGCGGTCACTGTGACGGTCAGCGTATGCTGGACGGTCACGTGGCTATCGGCGAGGTACAGCCGGCCGTTGTCCCAGCGCACCGCATCGATCATCTCGCGCCGGCCTTCGACTTTCACGCTGTTGGCGGTGCCGCGCACGAACCTCAGGCTGACCGGCGCTTCGAGCGTCAGCGGCTGCGTGCCATCATAACTGAGCATCTTTGTGATCCGCGGCCCGGTGTCATCATCGTCGTCTAGGGTGATGTTCCAGCCGTCCTTCTTCTGAAGGTCGCCGATGAAGCGTTGGCCGCCGATCAGCCATGCTGCCGAGAGCAGGGCAAGCGCGAGGACGAGGCCGCTCGCGAAGACGACGAGGAGTTTCCTGGTCATGATACAGTTCCTTTCTTGCGCGAGGGGGTCAGGCGTCGATCGCGGGCTTGAGCAGCTGGTAGTGCAGCCGCCCGAACCACATCAGCGCGTTGATCACCCAGATGGTGAAGATGGTGAGCAGTGCGGCCAGTCCGACCGCCGCGGCCATCGTGCCGAGACCGCCGAGGATCGCGATCAGCGCGCAGTAGAAGCCGAAGATCACGCCGATCACGGTCAGCAGGATCGGGAGCAGGATCAGGATGTCGATCGCGCCCAGGCCCATCAGCGCGATCACCGCGGTCCACGCCGCGGACGGCGAGCGAGCCTCCTGCCAGCCCTTGATTCCGGCCTCGAGCTTCAGCTCGCGTGCGAGCCGTGCGGGGTCACCCAGGGCATCCGCGATCTCGGCCTCAGAGCGGCCTTCGGCCTCGCCGGCTTCGAAGTGATCGGCATAGTCGGCCATGATGTCGTCGATCGCGTCTGCGGGAAGACCCTTGAGGCCCCGGTGCAGGCGCTTGAGGAATTCGTCACGCGTCATCGTTCGTCTCCGCGTTCTGGAGGTTGGCGGAATTGGCGAGGTCCACTTCGCCGATCAGTCCTTCGACTGAGGCGGTGAAATCGCGCCATTCGGCAAGCTGGCTGGCGAGTGTTTCCCGGCCCGCATCGCTGAGCCTGTAATACTTGCGCGGCGGACCCGAGGGCGATTCCTCGAGGTAGGTCGCGACCAGGCCATCGGACTGCATCCGCCGCATCAGCGGATAAATCGTCCCCTCGCCCATATCGACGGCGTGGCTGAGCTTGCTCGCGATCTCGTACGCATAACTGTCGCGGTGCGACAGCAGCGCCAGGACGCAGAAGCCCAGCACGCCTTTCTTCAGTTGGATCTCAATTCCCTCTGGCACGAATCATCTCCTGTGCTGGTGGAGAAGCATGTAACGCACGGTACTGTTGTATGCAAGGTACCTTGTGGTGCTTTAGTCACGTTTTTTGATAGGTAGCTTGCTATGCACCGCAGACAGCGCGATCGAAGCTGTCTTACAATGCGGGAGATCGGGGCGAATCGGGCCCGCTAGGAACCTGTGATGACCAGTGTGAGCCATCACCTGCTGCCCGACGGTCGCCGCATCGCGTACCGCTTAAGCTCAGGGGCTTCCCCCGCGCTGGTGTTCCTGCCCGGCTACAAGTCCGATATGGCCGGGGCCAAGGCGACCGCGGTGTTCGAGCATGCGCGCAGCATCGGGCAAGCGTGCCTGCTGTTCGATTACTCGGGCTGCGGCGCGAGCGGCGGGGATTTCGCCGAGGGCACGCTCACCCGGTGGCGCCAGGAAGTGCTGGCTCTGATCGACGCCTATTGCGCCGCCGGAATAGTGTTGATCGGATCGTCGATGGGCGGCTGGCTGATGCTGCTCGCGGCGTTGGCAATCCCGGATCGCGTGGCTGCGCTGGTCGGCATCGCCGCCGCGCCTGACTTCACCGACTGGGGCACGAGCGATCCGGACAAGGCGCGCCTTGCCGCGGGCGAAGTCGTGCTGGAGCCTAACGCTTACGGCCCCGAGCCGACCCCGACTTATCCCGGCTTCTGGACGGACGGACAGGCGCAGCGGCTACTCGGCAGCCCGATCGCGCTCGATTGCCCGGTGCGGCTGATCCACGGGCAGGCGGACCCCGACGTTCCGTGGAAGGTCTCGCTACGGCTGGCGGAGGCGCTGTGTTCAGACGACGTGCAGGTCCATCTGATCAAGGACGGCGACCACCGCCTCTCGCGCGATGCCGATATCGCGCTGCTGCTGCGCACGCTGGATACGGTTCTGGGCGATGCGCGCAGCAGGGCGGCCGCGTGAAAGGCCCTGCATGTCCCTTCTTCTCGCCCTCCTTGCCCAGGTCGGGCCGTTTCCCTCGATCGGCGACGCGCCGGTGAGCCCGCTGCCGAAGGAAGACCAGCAGTACCAGCAGCGCGAGCGTCAGCGCAAAGCCGAGGAGCAGGCTGCGGTGCCGATCCCCGATCCGACCGAATTCCCCGCCGCGTCCCCAGCGCGAACGGCACCTGGCGCCGCGCCCGCACACCCGGCTGGCGCGCCCGCACCCAACAGCAAGCTCGCCGCCTGCCTCGGGATCATCGGCGAGGACCCCGCAGCGGCCGGGCGCGCGGCGCAGGACTGGCTCAAGCAGGCCAAGGGCAGCGAACGCGCCGAAGCTGGCGAGTGCCTGGGCGCTGCTCTGGCCGCGCAGCAGGACTTCGCGAACGCGCGTGCCGCCTTCATCGCCGCGCGCGATGTCGTCGCGCCCGACGGGCACCTGAGCCGTGCGCGACTGGGTGCGATGGCCGGCAATGCCGCAATCGCCGGGAACGATGGGACCGGCGCGCTGGCGCTGCTCGACATCGCCCGCACCGATGCCGGCGCCGCGAAGGACCCGAAACTCGTGAGCGGCATCGCCACCGACCGTGCCCGCGCACTGGTGGGTCTCAAGCGCGACGCCGAAGCTGCGACCGCTCTGGCCGATGCCCGCACGGCCGACCCGACAAATGCCGAGGCCTGGCTGCTATCAGCCACGCTCTCGCGCAGGATGGGCAAGCTTGCCGAGGCGCAGGCGCAGATCGAGGAGGCGGCGCGGCTGTTGCCGATCGATCCGGAGATCGGGCTTGAGGCGGGCGTGATCGCGGTTCTGGCCGGGCATGACGAGGCGGCGCGCAAATCGTGGGAGCAGGTGGTGAGAATGGCGCCGGGGGGCGATGCAGCAGCGACCGCCAATGCCTATCTAGCGCAACTGGGCCCCGCAAAGGCCGCCGCGCAACCCGAGGCTTCCCGATGAACTCTCCGAAAATCCCGCTCTCCGTTCTCGATCTCGTCCCCGTCCGTGAAGGCGAGAGCGTGTCCGACGCGCTCGTGCATACCGCCGACCTTGCCCGCACCGCCGAACGCGCCGGATACAAGCGCTTCTGGGTTGCCGAGCATCACGGCATGGAAGGCATTGCCGGGGGCGCGACCTCGGTCGTGCTCGCGCATGTCGGCCATGCCACCAGCACGATCCGCATCGGCTCCGGCGGGATCATGCTGCCCAACCACAACCCGTTCGTGATCGCCGAACAGTTCGGCACGCTCGACGCGCTGTTCCCCGGCCGGATCGATTTGGGCTTGGGCCGCGCGCCCGGCGCGGATTCGCGCATCGCTCAGGCGCTGCGCAAGGACCTGATGCGCTCCGCAGACGATTTCCCGCGCGATGTCGTCGAGCTTCAGGCGCGCTTCGCCGGACATCCCGGCCTTCCCGTACAGGCGACCGCAGGTGTCGGCGCTCACGTCGATCTGTGGATCCTGGGTTCGAGCCTGTTCGGCGCGCAACTCGCCGCGCAGCTCGGCCTGCCTTACGCCTTCGCCTCGCACTTCGCGCCGGGGCAGCTCGATGCCGCTCTCAAGCTGTACCGCGAACGGTTCGAGCCCTCCGAAACGCTCGCTCAGCCGCACGTGATGGCGGCGATGACGGTGATCGCAGCCGACACCGACGAGGACGCCGCGCTGCTCGGCACCTCCGGCGATCAGAGCTTCGTCGCGCTGCGCACCGGGAAACCGGGCAAGCTCAAGCCGCCAGTCCCCGGCTATCGTGAGAGCCTTCCGCCCGAGGCGCTCGCCATGCTCGAATTCCAGCGGCAGGCAAGCGCGATCGGAAGCCCCGAAACCGTGCGCGATCGCATCCTCGCATTTGCCGAGCGCACGGCGGCAGATGAGATCATCGTCGCGGGTCACATCTGGGATCCGGCCGCACGGCAGCGCTCGCTCGAACTTACGATGGCAGCGATGCGCGGCGCGGACACCCCGGAAACCATGGCGGTGGAGACCGCATCGTAATTTCGTTATAATAGTGCGCAATCAATGGCGCGGCCGTGATTTGCTCGCCCGCGCTGCCGCCCAAGGGCGGAAGCGGTAGGCAGGACATCATGGCAACGACCCAATTGGACAAGAACTCGGACCCAGCGACGGTGCGAGGCGAAGATGCGGCTTTCACGGCCGAGCTTGCCGCACGGCTCGCCGCATCGCTTCGCGGCAGCGAGACTGAGTTAGCGCCGGATGCCGCGAAGAGCGCGGCGCGGTTCGTGCTCTCGATCGCCGCACAGCGCGCCGATGGTGAGCCGGCGATCGCGGTCGAATCAGTCTCGGGCCCGGTCGGCGCGCGCAAGACGCGGATTGCCGTCGCCAACGACGACATGCCGTTCCTGGTCGATTCGATGACCACGACGATCGCCAGCTTCGGGCTCGCGATCGATCTGCTGGCGCACCCGATCGTCGCGGTCGAGCGAGACAGCGAAGGCCGCCTCGTCTCGCTGGCCGAGAGCGGCGCACACGAGTCGATCGTGTACATCGAGACCGAGCGTGCTGACGCGAAGACCCGCGTCGCGCTGCGCCAGGCGCTGCACGAGACGCTTGCCGACGTGCGCGTCGCGGTTCGCGACTGGCCCAAGCTACAGGCGGCGGTGGTCGCCGATGCGGGCGAACTCGCCCGCCGGGGGCGCGAGCACGCCGAGGAAGCCGCGCTGCTGCGCTGGCTGAGCGACGACAAGCTGACCCAGCTCGGCCATGTCACCCGCCATTCCGATGGCCAAGAGACCGAATGCCTCGGCATCTGCGCGGTCGGCGACGCGCCGTTCTTTTCGAACGCGAGCCACGCGCTCGCCTTCGGCTGGTTCGAGCGGCACCCTTCCGCGCCGCTGCTGATCGTCAAGGCGAACAGGATCAGCCGCGTGCACCGTCGCGTGCCGCTCGACCTGTTCGTGGTCCCGGTGATCGAGAAGGGCGTGGTCACCGCGCTCTCGGTGCATGTGGGCATCTGGACCAGCGCCGCGCTCGCCGCGCTTCCGTCGCAAGTACCGCTGCTGCGCCGCGAACTCGACGCGATGATGGACCGGCTGGCATTCGATCCGCACAGCCACGCCGGCAAGGCCCTGATCCATGCATTGACACGCCTGCCCCACGACGTGCTGCTCGGCTTCAGCCAGAGTGAGACCGAGCGGCTCGCGACCACGATGGTCAGCCTGATCGATCGGCCGCGCTCGCATATGATGCTCGTCCGCTCGCCGCTTGAACGCCACCTGTTCGCGTTCGTCTGGCTGCCGCGCGATGCGCTGTCGACCGACGTTCGCGAACAGGCACTTGCGATGATCGCCGAGGCCGCAGGCGCGACGCTGCTCGTCTGGACGCTCGAAGTCGACGGCGCGCTCGTCACGATCCGCGCGGTGTTCGAGGTGGCGGACGGCACGCCCACCATCGACGAGGCACCGATCGCGGCGCGACTGCGCGCGATGGTACGCGGCTGGCCCGACGAGGTCGAGGCGGTGCTCGGGGAAACCGAGGCACCCGGCCGCGCCGCCGCGCTCGCCGCGCGTTATGCCGATGCCTTCCCGTCCGCGTATCGCGGTGCGTACGGCGCTGGAGAGGCGGCCGCTGACATCCTTCGGCTGACCGCGCTGAGCGACACCCGCACCCGTGATGCGCGCATCCATTGCTTCGAGGGCTGCCCCGAAGATGGCGTCCGGCTCAAGCTCTACCAGCGCCACGGCACGCTGCCACTCTCTGACGCGGTGCCGATGCTCGAGAACTTCGGCTTCCGGGTGATCGGCGAAGTCGGCACGCCTCTGGGCGACGAGCTCGGTGCAATCCATGATTTCGAACTCCAGCTGCCGTTCGGCGCGTCGATCCAGGACATTCTCGCGCGCGGTGAGGACATCGAACGCGCTATCGCTGCAGTGCTGGTCGGCGATGCCGAGGACGACGCGTTCAACCGCCTGATCACGACAGTCGCACTCGGCTCGCGGCAGGCGAACTGGCTGCGCGCGTTCTATCGTTACATGCGCCAGACCGGCCTCAACTTCGGAATCGGCACGGTGGTCGATGCGCTGGTCGGTGCGCCCGACGTGGCACGCGGGCTGGTCGCGCTCTTCGTCGCGCGCCATGATCCTGCGGCCACGGGCGATCACGAAGCTGCGGCATCTCAGGCCCTCGAAACGATCCGCGAGGGCCTCGCGAACGTCTCCGCGATCAACGACGACCGCCTGCTGCGCCGCTACCAGGGTGTGGTCGAGGCGATTATCCGCACCAACGCCTTCCAGCCGATCGTACCCGACGCCCCCGAGATCGCACTCGCGTTCAAGCTGAATTCCTCAGCTGTTCCCGCGCTGCCGCGTCCGGTTCCGTGGTGCGAGATCTTCGTCCACTCGCGCCGCGTCGAGGGCATCCACTTGCGCGCCGGCCCGGTCGCGCGCGGGGGCCTCAGGTGGTCCGACCGGCGCGACGACTTCCGCACCGAGGTGCTGGGCCTGATGAAGGCCCAGCGCGTCAAGAACGCGGTCATCGTCCCCACCGGTGCCAAGGGCGGGTTCTATCCCAAGCACTTGCCCGACCCGGCGCGCGACCGCGAAGGCTGGATGGCCGAGGGCACCGCGAGCTACCAGCTTTTCGTCCGCTCGCTGCTCTCGCTGACCGACAACATCGTCGGCGCCGAGGTCGTCCACCCCGCCGGCATGGTGATCCGCGACGGCGACGACCCGTACTTTGTCGTCGCCGCGGACAAGGGCACCGCGAGCTTCTCCGACATCGCCAACGCGATCGCGGCCGAACGCGACTTCTGGCTCGACGACGCCTTCGCCAGCGGCGGCTCGAAGGGCTACGACCACAAGGCGATGGCGATCACCGCCAGGGGCGCGTGGCTTTCGGTCCAGCGCCACTTCCTCGAACTCGGCACCGACGTGCAGGCCGATCCGGTCCAGGTCGTCGGCTGCGGGGACATGTCGGGCGACGTGTTCGGCAACGGCATGCTGCTGTCGAAGGCGATCAAACTGGTCGCCGCGTTCGACCACCGCCACATCTTCCTCGACCCCGATCCCGATCCTGCGAAAAGCTGGGCCGAGCGCAGCCGCCTGTTCGAACTGCCGCGTTCGAGCTGGGACAGCTACGACCGCGACCTGATCTCGGCGGGTGGCGGCATCTATCCGCGCGGACAGAAGTCGATCCCCTTGAGCCCCGCGATCCAGGCGGTGCTCGGCATCTCGGCTGACAGCACCGACCCCGAAACCCTGATCCGCGCGATCCTGACCAGCCCGGTCGACCTGCTCTGGTTCGGCGGCATCGGCACTTACGTGAAGGCCGCCGGCGAGAACAACTCGGTGGTCGGCGACCCCGCCAACGACACCCTGCGTATCGACGGCTCCGAAGTCCGCGCCAAGGTCATCGGCGAGGGCGCGAACCTCGGCTGCACTCAAGCGGGCCGCATCGAATTCGCCCTCTCCGGCGCGGGGGGGACCGGCGGCAAGATCAACACCGACTTCATCGACAACTCTGCCGGCGTCGATTGCTCGGACAACGAGGTCAACATCAAGATCGCGCTCGCCTCGGCCAAGCGCGACGGCCGCCTGACCGAGGACGGCCGCGTCGAACTCCTCGTCGCGATGACCGACGAGGTCGCCGCGCTGGTGCTCGAGGACAACCGCCTCCAGGCCCTCGCGCTGTCGATCGCCGAAGCCGGCGGCACCGACGCGGTGCCCTCGTACTTGCGCCTGATCGACGTGCTCGAGGAAAGCGGCGAGATCGACCGCAAGGGTGATGGCCTCGCCGATTCCGGCACCTTCTCCCGCCGCGCACTCGACGGCAAAGGCCTGACCCGCCCCGAACTCGCGGTGGTGCTCTCCAGCGCCAAGCTCGCACTCCACGCGCAGCTCGAAGCCGAGCCCCTGTCCGAGCAATGGGCCGACGACCCGCTGATCGAGGCCGAACTCCTCGCCGCCTTCCCCAGGACGATGCGGCGCGAATACGAAGGCGATATCCTCGCTCACCGCCTGCGCCGCGAGCTCATCGCCACCAAGCTCGCCAACCGCGTGATCAATCGCCTCGGCCTGGTCCACCCGATGGAGCTGATCGAGGAGGAAGGCGCCTCGCCCGATCAGTTCGCCGCCGCCTTCCTCGCCGCCGAAAAGCTGTTCCGCATGGGACCGACCTGGCGCGCGATCGAGACCGCCAGAATGCCCGAACCCGCGCGCGTCCTGCTGTTCGACCGCGCCGCCGCCGCGCTGCGCCCGCACATCGCCGACCTGCTGCGCGCCGGCGCCGGCCGCCTCGCGCCGTCGGAGCTCGTCGCGCAGCTCGCCCCCGGCATCGACACCCTGTTCGACTGCACCGGCGACGCGCTTGGGCTGGAATCGCGCGAGCAATCGCAGCAACTGCGCGCCGAGCTCCTCGCCGCCGGCGCGCCCGAGACCGCCGCCGCGCTGGTCGCCGATCTCTACGATCTCGACGGCGCAGTCGGCATCGCGCGCCTCACTCACCAGACCGGCGTGCCCACCCCCAGGCTCGCTGCCGCGTTCGTCGACCTCGGCAGCCGCCTCGGGCTCGACTGGGCCCAGGGCAAGGCCGCGCGGATGAGCCCGACCGACCCGTGGGAACGCCTGCTCGTCGCCGGCCTCGCCCGCGACTTCCAGCAGATGCGCCTCCAGTTCCTCGAGCGCGTCTCCGGAACCAGCGAGCCCGAAGCCGGCGTGACCGCCTGGGCCGAGGCGCAATCGGCGGCGATCACCCGCTTCCGCGCGATCGTCCACCGCGCCCAGGGCACCTTGCCCATCGCCCCCGCCATCCTCGCCCAGCTCGCCAGCCAGGCCCGGAGCCTGCTGATCCGGTGATGGTCATCCTCCCCTCCAAGGGGAGGGGGGACCACCGGCAGGGCGGCGGAGGGGCTGCCCCCAGGCGCCGAGTCGCGCTCAACGTCAAACTTCACACCGCGAGCGCGTCTCGTTTCCTACAATCGCGTCTTATCAACATGTTAGGCAATCGAACTTCTCTATCTTTGCCCATAGAGCGCTCGGCGAGTTGGAGCACAAAGACACACAGCGGGAATGGCGATGACAAAAGGCGGAAGACCCGGCGCGCCGGGGCGCCGAACGCCCGCATCATCGCAGATCGCGGCGATGTAGGAAAACGGTTCGAGCAGGAGGAAGGCCAGATGCGAGGGTCAAAACCCTCGCGCTCCCATGTGCTTTCGTCTGCATGCCCCTTCGCCGTCGGAACGGGGAGCCGCTACCGTGAGCGCCCTACCACTCGCCCCCAAGCTTCGCGATCTCCGCGAGCAACGCCCGCTTGCTCGCCGTCCGGTTCGCGCCAGAATTGCGCGGCACCTCGACCCCGCCAAGCTCCGCCTTGCGCGCCGCGAGCTGCTGGCCGAGCGCCTCCATCGAGATCGGCTCCCGCTCAGTCTTCAAGGTCTTGAAGGCCATATTCGCCTGCCGTTTCTTCCGAAATCCTGCGCGTCATATAGGCGATGTCGAGGTCCGCGCCCAGCCGGTAGAGCGCGCGCGCCTGCCCGAGCATCTCGGGCGCGCTGCCCGAGGCGAACTGGCCCATGCGGTCGGCGATCATGTCCTCGGGCGCCATCACCGCGACCGAACCGTCCTCGCCAAGCTCGACCACCCGGATCTTCGCACGATCGGCCATGCCGTCGAGCAAGGTGTCGGACACGACCTCGAACCCGAGCCGCAAGCCGGGGTGCACCCACCCCCGCGTCGCGACCCCGGCGCCGCTCGGACGCACGAACCCGTGTCGCTGCATGACTGCTTCGAGGATGTCCTGCCGCCCGCAGGCCATGTCGAAATCACCCGTGGTGATCGCGCCGGTCGTGTAAATCTCGACCGCCGCGCCGCCGACGAGCACTGGCGGACGATATCCCGCCTCGTCCATCGCCGCACTGATCCGCCCAAGCACGCGGAGCGCAGCTTCGAATTCATCCCGGTAAGGGGAGCCTTGTGCCATCGGGCAAGGTTAGCGGAGCGCGAAGGCTCGGCAAGAGTGTGTCGGTGAGCGAGTGGTGATCGCACGGGTTTAGGGGTTTTCACACCTGTCGCCGTAACTCGTCCGTAACTCGCTGAGCTTTTGAAGGGTCGCTGGCGGCGGGCGCTCCGCGTATAATTCGACCGCTGCGCCGCCGACGAGCACCGGGCAGAGTAGCCCGCCTCAGCCATATCAGCGCTTATCTGTGCGAGCAGGCGGACTGCCGTTTCAAATTCCGGACGATAAGGAGGACTTGGCCATGCTGCAGAAGGTTAGCTACGAGGCGCTTCGGGAAATTTTGCTTCTGATTCAAGCACGTCTATCAGGAGATGCAGATTAGTAGAGGGATTTTTCTCACCGGTCTTTGCCGCGTCCTCCATTGCTCGTGATGCGTTCAATCTCGCCGTTTTTGTCAGAGGAAATAGATCTTCACCTAAATTCTTGTGAGATTTAACGTATCCACCGGGATAAATAGATTTGAGCTTCTCAACAGCTTTATCTCCGCGCGATTTATTTCCCGCACGCACGAACGGCGTTCGGCAGTACTCAAAGTGCAGTATAAACCAGTACTCTATGCACGGGTCAGAGATATTTACCTGGAAAACTCTTCTCTTGCTTTTTCCATTTACTGATGAACAAAGATTTAAGGCTTTGCTAAGATTTGCACTATCGTGCGTATCACGGTCGATGACGCAAGCGCATAAGTCTATATCCTTGTCTTCATTGAAAATGTCGGCAGCAAATTGAACAACCGAAAACGGATCGGTCCCGCACTGGCCGCCAATGACTTTTACATCTACACCATAGAGGCGCAGTCGCCTTCGCAAGAAACCGAAATAGTTTGGTTCCGTGACAGACCCTTCGCAAACAATTAAGATTTTTTTGCCGGATTTTTTGAACGGCTTGCGCCGGTTGAGACGTCGAGTATCAGCTTTCCGTGTCATCATTCCCTCTTAGGAAATCTGAGGAAAGGATCGGAACGCCGCCATATCGGCCGGACAGATACCCGCGCTCGAGTGCTTCGCCTCGTCTAGGAGAGTAGTCAGACAGAGCGACAATTTCTGCAGAATAACCATCGTTCTCTATAAGCCATATCTGATCTCGACGCAGTAGGTCGTCCCGCAAAACGCTAACGTCGTGGGATGTGAAAATCAACTGGGCGCGACGAGCATTTAATTCTGGATCAGAAAACAAGCTGATAAGGTGCTGAACAACTATGGGATGAAGACTAGTATTTATCTCATCAATTACCAAACATTGGCCAGTCTTAAGCGCTTGAAATAAAGGGCCCGCCAACATAAAAAGCGATTGCGTTCCCGTGGATTCGCTATTGATAGAAAGAGCTGTTTCTTGACCGCTCTTTGTATCCTTCCTAAATCTGACATTCATCCTAAAGCCTGAGTCAACTACATCGCTTGATAACAGCACATTTTCAATGAATTCTTTTGAGAAAGTTTTTTCAAAAATCGACCTATCTACATTTTCACGCTCAATCTCAAAACTCGCGACGTTAATGTCCATTGATCGTAAAAATCGAACTACTTGCGACTGAAACTTATCATCTTCGAAACACATCTTCGCAGTAGTGTCATCACCAAAAGTAGGATTAACGCTCGCGGTCGCTATAAATGAACTAAGCCACTGAAAGGGAGCGAGCAGAACTTCTGCATTTAACTGAGAGGCAGTAGAGAGATAAAGTGCATTGGGTCGCGTATTCCTAGCCCAAATCTGACGACTCCCACTCATAGCTTCACCGAAGGTGTATTTGTAAATACCAGAAATTTCGTCCCAATCCCTAGTATACAGTTTTCTGAACCTTGTAGACTTATCTGCTATTTCCATGCGCTCAGAGATTATTCTTTCTCTGACATAGGAAAATTCAAATTCGTAAACCGTATCTTGAACGGAAAATAACACCCTGTACCGGGTAGGCTTCTGTGCGTAACCTTCAACGAGTAGGTTAGGAGAGTACGGAAGCTTCGCATCCACTCGACTGTCTAACGCTGAGACGTTCACAAAATGAGACACAAAGCGCAGCGTCGAAATGAGGGTCGACTTTCCGCTGCCATTTTTGCCCAGGATGAGCGCGGCCGTAAGTGCTTCTGTGTTCGCTATGTCGCCGACGCTCCTAACCGCGGCCGAGGATTTTTCCGCAAGCTTAGAAGCCACCAAGGAGAAGGTGCTCTCGACGGCAAATGCCGCCTCATTCTCGATTTCAAATTCCAAAAGCATCCGGATTCGCCCACGGTTTCGCAGACTTTGTGCATTTCTCATCCTTTTGCAAGCTCGAACGAGAGCAGCTCACTTTGCTCACCGGCTGCTGCTCACCCCGCCTTCCGTGCCCAGCTCCCCAGCAGCGGCGCCAGATACCGCCCGGTAAAGCTCCGCGGTTCCTTCACCACCTGCTCGGGCGTGCCTTCCGCGACGATCTCGCCGCCGCGCACGCCGCCTTCGGGGCCGAGGTCGATGATCCAGTCTGATACCTTGATCACGTCGAGGTTGTGTTCGATCACCACCACCGAGTTGCCCTGGTCGACCAGCCGCTGGAGCACTTCGAGGAGCTTGCGGACGTCCTCGAAATGGAGGCCCGTCGTAGGTTCGTCGAGGATGTAGAGCGTCTGGCCGGTGGAGCGCCGGGCGAGTTCCTTGGCGAGTTTGACGCGCTGCGCTTCGCCGCCCGAGAGCGTGGTCGCCTGCTGGCCGACCTTGACGTAGCCCAGGCCCACTTCGTTGAGCATGTGCATCTTGTCGCGGATCGGGGGCACCGCCTTGAAGAACTCCTCGGCGTCCTCGATCGTCATGTCGAGCACGTCGGCGATGCTGAGGCCCTTGAACTTCACCTCGAGCGTCTCGCGGTTGTAGCGCTTGCCGTGGCACTCCTCGCAGGTGACGTAGACGTCGGGGAGGAAGTGCATCTCGATCTTGATCAACCCGTCACCCTGGCACACCTCGCAGCGGCCGCCCTTGACGTTGAAGCTGAACCGCCCGGGCTTGTAGCCGCGCGCGAGGCTTTCGGGGAGGCCCGCGAACCAGTCGCGGATCTGGGTGAACGCGCCGGTGTATGTCGCGGGGTTGCTGCGCGGGGTGCGGCCAATCGGCGACTGGTCGATCTCGATCACCTTGTCGCAGTGCTCGAGGCCGGTGATGCTGTCATGCGGCCCCGCGATCACCCGCGCGCCGTTCAGCGCGCGCGCGGCGCCGGCGTACAGCGTGTCGAGCGTCAGCGACGACTTGCCGCTGCCCGAGACGCCGGTGATGCAGGTGAACGTGCCGAGCGGGATCTTCGCGGTCACGCCCTTGAGGTTGTTGGCGCGGGCATTGGTGACAGTGATGAACTTCTTGTTGCCTTTGCGGCGCTTGGCCGGGATCTCGATCGCTCGCGTCCCGTTGAGGTACTGCGCGGTCAGGCTGTCCTTGGACTTGAGGATCTGGTCGAGCGTGCCCTCGGCGACCACTTCGCCGCCGTGGACGCCCGCGCCGGGACCCAGGTCGACGATATAGTCCGCCGCGCGGATTGCGTCCTCGTCATGCTCGACCACGATCACGGTGTTGCCGAGGTCGCGCAGCCGTTTCAGCGTGGCGAGCAGCATGTCGTTGTCGCGCTGGTGGAGGCCGATGCTGGGCTCGTCGAGCACGTAGAGCACGCCCGACAGCCCGCTGCCGATCTGGCTGGCGAGGCGGATGCGCTGGCTCTCGCCGCCCGAGAGGGTGCCGGAGGTGCGATCGAGGTTCAGGTAATCGAGCCCGACGTTGTTGAGGAAGCCCAGCCGCTCGTTGATCTCCTTGAGGATCGCCTTGGCGATCTGGCTCTGCTGGCTGGTCAGCTTGGCATCGAGCGTCGAGAACCATTCGAGCGCATCGGACACCGAGAAGTGCGTGGCGGTGGAGATGTCGCTCATCGCGACTTTGACCGAGAGCGCCTCGGGCTTGAGGCGTTTGCCGAGGCACGTCTCGCACGGCTGCGCGGTCTGGTACTTGCCCAGCTCCTCGCGCATCCACGCGCTTTCGGTCTGCAGCATGCGGCGGTTGAGGTTGCCGATCACGCCCTCGAACGCCTTGTCGACGGTGTAGCTCTTGCGGCCGTCCACGAAGGTCAGCGGGATCGCCTTGCCGCGGGTGCCGTGGAGGATCGCGTATTGCTGCTCCTCGGTCAGGTCCTTCCACGGGGTTTCGAGCTTGAACCCGTACGCCTTGGCGAGGCTGCCGAGCACCTGCATGTAGTACGGGCTGGGCGGGTTCGACTTGGCCCAGGGCACGACCGCGCCCTGCTTGATCGTCAGCGCCTCGTTGGGGACGACCAGCTGCGGATCGAACAGCAGCTTTTCGCCCAGGCCATCGCACGCGGGGCACGCGCCTTGCGGGGCGTTGAAGCTGAACAGGCGCGGCTCGATCGCCTCGAGCGTGAAACCGCTGACCGGGCAGGCGAACTTTTCGCTGAAGACGATGCGGTTGGCGGGGAGGCCGGTCTTCTTCATGCCCTTGGCGAGCGCCGGCGCGGGGCGTTGACCTTCGGTCGCCTCCGGCTCGACAGGCTCAGGCTGAGCGGGGTTTGTGTCCGGAGCAGAAACAGCGTCCGCTGTCGAAGCCCCCGCGCCGAGCTCGGCCACCGTCGTGTCGGCTAGGTCGATGTAGGCCAGCCCCTCGGCCAGCTTCAGCGCCTGTTCGAACGAGTCCGCCAGCCGCGTCTCGATGCCCTCTCGCACCGCGATGCGGTCGACCACCACTTCGAGGTCGTGCTTGAGCTTCTTGTCGAGCGCGGGCGCTTCCTCGATCGCGTAGAACTCGCCGTCGATGCGCACGCGGGTGAAGCCGGCGCGCTGCCACTCGGCGAGCTCCTTGCGGTATTCGCCCTTGCGGCCGCGCACGGCGGGCGCCAGCAGATATGCGCGCGTGCCCTCGGGCAGCGCCATCACGCGGTCGACCATCTGGCTCACCGTCTGCGCGCTGATCGGCAGGCCCGTGGCGGGCGAATAGGGAATGCCGACGCGCGCCCACAGCAGGCG
>CAJCHR010000514.1 GCA_903970225.1 Actinobacteria bacterium 21-64-8
CGGTGGGTCGACGATCAGCCAGCAGACCGCCAAGAACGTCTTCCTGATCCAGGGCGGCGGCTATGCGCGCAAAGCGCTCGAGGCGTATTTCACGGTGTTGATCGAGAATATCTGGGGCAAACGGCGGATCATGGAGGTCTACCTCAACGTCGCCGAGACCGGGATCGGGACCTATGGCGTCGAGGCATTGGGCGGAAAAGGCGGCGGCGGACGGCCCGACATGGCGCAGGGCGGCGGGCCTGAGGGGGCCAAGGCCGGTGAGGCGATCGAAGCGGTGAAGGCGGCTCTGGTCTGAGTGTCGGGCTGAGGCCGCGCCGCCCTCAGCCCTACTGATACACGCACGCATCCAGCGCATCGCGCCGCACCACGCCCGAACGCGCCGCGATCGTATTGCCATAACGCCGTGTGAAGCCGCGCGGATCGATCGCGGCACGCGCCTTGGGATTGGGCAGCGTCGCCGCGATTCGCGCGGCCTCGATCGGAGAAAGCTGCGCAGCCGAATGGTGAAAATAGCGCTGCGCCGCGGCTTCGGCGCCGTATGTGCCGATGCCGGTCTCGGCGACGTTGAGGTAGACCTCCATGATCCGGCGCTTGCCCCAGATGTGCTCGATCAGGAACGTGAACCAGACTTCCAGCCCTTTGCGCGCATAGCGGCTCCAGCCCTCACCCTGCCACAGGAAGGTGTTCTTGGCGGTCTGCTGGCTGATCGTAGAGCCGCCGCGCAGGCGCTTGCCGGCTTCGTTGTTCTGGATCGCCTTCTGGATCGCGGCGTGATCGAAGCCATTGTGGCTGCAGAACTTGGCGTCCTCGCCCGCGATCACCGCGCCCACCATCGTCCGGTCGATACGCGAAAGCGGCTCCCATTGCTTGGTGATGCCGCCCGGTTCGAACAGCATCGTCAGTGTGACGGGGGGCGGCACGAAGCGGTAAAGCACGGCCATCCCGACGCTGACCAGCAGGAACGTCAGCACCCCGCGGAAGGTCCAGCGTACGAGCGTGCCCAAGCAACCGGATTTGCGGGCAGAGCGGGGCGGCGAGAGCTTGCGGGCCATGTCCTGCGTTACCCGCCAAACCGCGGGTGACGCAATCGGCCATGGGCGAGAGTTACGCCGCTTGCGCCAACACCACCAGGAACTGCTCGTCCGCATCGGTGTATTCGGTCTGCTGCTCCCATCCGCCCGCGCGGAGCAGCGTGGCCGCACTGGCGGAATCGTACTTGTGGCTGTTCTCGGTGTGGATCGTCTCGCCCGCCGACATGAAGAAACGCACGCCGCCGACCTCGAACGCGATGTCGCGCGTGGCCTCCAGGTGCATCTCCACCCGTGCGTCGAGAGCGTTCCAGCGCGCCCGGTGGCGCAGTGCCTCCACCGGGATCGTGCCGCCAAGCTCGCGATTGATACGCTCTGCCAGGTTGAGGTTGAACTGCGCGGTGATGCCCATCGCATCGTCATAGGCAGCTTCAAGAACCGCGCGGTCCTTGATCAGGTCCATGCCGATCAGCAGCTTTGCACCATCACCCAGCGTTTCGCGCATCGCGCGCAGCAGTTCGACCGCTTCGCTGGGCGTGAGGTTGCCGATCGTCGAGCCGGGAAAGAAGCCGAGCTTGGCCTCTTGCGCCACTGCAAGCGGCAGTTCGACCGGGTCGGTGAAGTCCGCCACCACCGGGATCACTGGAAACGTATCATACCGCTCGGACAGCACCTCACAGGATTCCCTCAAGAAATCCCCCGAGATATCCACAGGCACGTAGGCGGCCGGCGCGATCCGGTCGAGCAGCAATGGGGTCTTCACGGCGCTGCCCGCACCAAACTCGATCACCGCCCGTCCCGGGCCGATCAGCGCCGCAATATCGGCGCCGTGTGCCTTGAGGATGCCGATCTCGGTGCGCGTAGGATAGTACTCGGGAAGGCGCGTGATCTCTTCGAACAGCTCGCTGCCCTGATGATCGTAGAACCAGCGCGGCGGCACGGCCTTCTGGGGGTACGCCAACCCGATGGTGACATCAGCGAGGAAAGCCGCGCGCATGTCGTCGGTGGGCGCAGACTGGCCAAGCAGCGTGGACGAGGCAAGCGTCGTCAGCATGTCCATGGGATCACAGGTCCTTCGCGAGGCGCAGGCCGGTGAATTGCCAACGCTGATGGGGGTAGAAGAAGTTGCGGTAAGACGCGCGCGAATGACCGCGCGCGGTCGCGCAGCTTGCGCCTCGAAGTACGAACTGCCCGCTCATGAACTTGCCGTTGTACTCGCCGACCGCGCCCTTGACCGCGCGAAAGCGCGGGTAAGGCAGGTAGGCGGAGCGCGTCCATTGCCAGCAATCACCAAACAGGCCCGGCGATCCGGCAGGGGCTATTGCGCCGGCAGCGTCGAGCTGGTGGCCGGCGGTCGCATCGTGCGCCTGGCCGATCGCCTCCCATTCGAATTCGGTGGGAAGGCGACGATCGGCCCAGGTGGCGAACGCGTCGGCCTCGTAATAGGAGATGTGGGTGACCGGCGCGTGCGGGTCACGCGCGCGCCAGCCGCCGAGAGTGAAATGCGCATCTTGATGCCAGTACAGGGGCGCGTCGACGTGCTCCCGATTCACCCATGCCCAGCCGTCCGACAACCAGAGACCTGCCGTGCGATAGCCGCCATCGGCAATGAACGCGTCCCACTCGGCGTTGGTGACGAGGCGTCCCGCAAGCGCGAAGGGCTCCAGCAGCGCGCGATGTGAGGGGCCCTCGTTGTCGAATGCGAAGGCGCCGGCGTCATGCGCCTCGTCATGTCCGACGCGGGCGATACCGCCGGGATGCTCGAACCAGGTCTCGCTCCCCGCGATATTGGTCGCGACGGGGGCGGTGCGGACGTAGGCGGGGCCGAGCGGATTGGCGAACAGTGCGTGCTTGATATCGGTCAGCAACAGTTCCTGATGCTGCTGCTCATGCGCGCAGCCCAGCGCGATCAGGTCCGCGAGTTCTGGGCGGTCCAGCAGCGGCGCCATCGCCTCATCCACCCGCGCGCGGTATTCGAGCACTTCGGCCAGCGATGGCCGGGTCAACAATCCGCGCGCGCTGCGGGCGTAGCGCGGGCCTTCGGCCTCGTAATAGGAATTGAACAGGAACGGCCAGCGCTCGTCCACCAGCTGGTAACCGGGCAGGTGATCGCGCAGCACGAACGTCTCGAAGAACCACGTCGTGTGCGCCAGATGCCACTTCGCCGGCGAGGCATCCGCCATCGACTGCACCGTTGCGTCCGCGTCCGACAGCGGCTCGGCGAGCGCCTCGCTAAGCGAGCGCGTCTTGTCATAATCGCACGCGACCGCCTGCGGCTGTGCTTCCTCGGTGATGGCATACCCTCGCATATTGGGCCAACGCGCAGACCGCGCGGTGGCTCCCGCTGAGAAAGGTACTTACAGGCGAAGCTTCAACCCATACGTCGGTACGACCGACCTCTTTTACGGGTCAGGCCGCCTGCTTCTGCCGCTCGGTCGCCTCGAGGTTGAGCATGTCGGCCAGCAGAAACGCGAGTTCGATCGATTGCGCCGCGTTCAAACGCGGGTCGCAGTGCGTGTGATAGCGATCCGCCAGCGTATCGTTGGTGATGTCGACCAGGCCGCCGGTGCATTCGGTGACATCCTGCCCGGTCATCTCGATGTGGATGCCGCCCGCGTGCGTACCTTCGGCGCGGTGGACCGCGAAGAAGCCCTTCACCTCGGACAGGATGCGGTCGAACGGGCGCGTCTTGTAGCCCGAGTCAGACTTGATGATGTTGCCGTGCATCGGATCGCACGACCACACCACCGGATGCCCCTCGCGCTTCACCGCGCGGATGAGCTTGGGTAGGCCGTCCTCGACCTTGTCGTGGCCGAAGCGGCTGATCAGCGTCATACGCCCCGCCTCGCGGCCCGGGTTCAGCGTGTCGAGCAGCCGCAGCAGCGCATCGGGATCGAGGCTGGGCCCGCACTTCATGCCAATCGGATTGCCCACGCCGCGCAGGAACTCGACATGCGCCGAGCCGTCGAACCGCGTCCGGTCACCGATCCATAGCATGTGCGCCGAGCAATCGTACCAGTCGCCAGTCAGCGAATCGCGCCGGGTGAGCGCCTGCTCGTATTGCAGCAGCAGCGCTTCGTGGCTGGTGTAGAAGCTGGTGCCCTGAAGCTGCGGAACCGTGCTCGGGTCGACGCCGCACGCGGCCATGAAGTCGAGC
>CAJCHR010000515.1 GCA_903970225.1 Actinobacteria bacterium 21-64-8
CTTCGATCGCGTCGAGGATCGCGGCATGCCGAAGGGTCGCTTCGGACGCTTCGCCGACCGCCTCGCCAAATCCCTCCAGCCATAGGGATTCGGCGAAGGGCTCGATCACGACGTCCGGGTTATCGGCGGCGCGATCGAGCGACGCAGTCATCACCAGCGATGGCTCGACCAGCGCATAGCGTGCCGCTGCGAGCGCGGCGTCTGCCCCCGGCTGCGCGAGCGGGCTCAGCCGAAAGATCGCGGGCAGGCCAAGCGCGGTATAATGCGCCTCGGTCTCCCGCCGCAGCGCCCCGAAATCGCCGGTGGGCGCCAGCGCGTTCGCCGAGTTCGCGCGCTTGGTGTAGCCGTTCGCGCTGCGCAGAGCCCAGCCCATGCAATCACGGCTTTCAAGCGCGGGCCATGCGCCCAGCGCGCAGCGTTCGAGCGATTCGATCTCGCCGGGCGAGACGCCTACTTCTGACATTTGGGGCACCAGAAGGTGCTGCGGCCGCCTTGGACGAAGCGCGCGACCTTGCCGCCGCATTCGCAGGGCTCGCCCTCGCGGCCGTAGACCTTCCAGGCATTCGCGAAGTAACCGAGTTCACCCGAAGGCTGCGCGTAATCGCGAATGGTCGAGCCGCCCGCCGCGATCGCCTCCTCCAGCACCGCGCGGATTGCGATCACCAGCCGCCCGAGCGCGGCGGTCGCGACTTGCCCCGCCGGCTTGTCCGGGCGGATGCGCGCGCGGTAGAGCGCCTCGCAGACGTAGATATTGCCGAGCCCCGCGACGATGCGCTGGTCGAGCAGCAGAAGTTTGATGGCTGCGATCCGGTTTTCGAACGCGTTCGCAAAGTGTTTCGCGGTCAGGCCGGGCCCGAGCGGCTCGGGCCCCAGCGCCATGAACGCAGGGAACCCGTCGAGCTGATCGGTGTCGACCAGATCGACTGAGCCGAAGCGGCGGGCGTCGTTGAGCGCAAGCACATGGCCCGCGCCGGTCTCGATCACCAGATGATCGTGCTTGCCGAGCGCCTCGGGATCGATCCGCCATCGCCCGGACATGCCCAGGTGGAAGATCATCGTCTGTCCGCGGTTCACGTGGATCAGGCCGTACTTGGCGCGCCGGCCGAGCCCGATCACCGTCGCTCCGGTGAGCGCCTGCACCAAGCCCGGCGGGAATGCGCGGCGCAAGTCCGCGCGGTTGACCGCGATGCGCGCGATCCGCTCGCCTTCGAGGAAGCGTGTCAGCCCGCGCACGGTGGTTTCGACTTCGGGAAGTTCGGGCATGGCCGGGACGCCGCTATCAGCCTTTGCGCGGCTCCGAAACTCTCCTAATGCCCGGCCATGAACGACACCGTTTCCTTTGGCCTCGAAGACGTCTCCCCCGAAGAGAAAACCAGCCGCGTCGGCGCGGTCTTCTCCAGCGTCGCGAAGCGCTATGACATCATGAACGACGCGATGTCGGGCGGCATGCACCGCTTGTGGAAGGATCGCTTCGTGCGCCGGCTCAAACCGCGCGAGGGCGAGGAGATCCTCGACATGGCGGGCGGCACGGGCGACATCGCCTTCAGGCTGGCGGATCGCGGTGCGATCGTCACGGTGTCCGACATCAATCAGGACATGCTCGACGTCGGGCTCGAACGCGCGGTGAAGCGCGGGCTGGATGGACTGGTGTGGTCGCGCCAGGACGCCGAAGTGCTGACTTTCGGGGACAAGAGCTTCGATGCCTATACGATCGCGTTCGGCATCCGGAACGTCGGCCATGTCGACCGCGCACTGTCCGAGGCGTTCCGCGTGCTGCGCCGGGGCGGGCGCTTCTTCTGCCTCGAATTCTCGACCACCGAATGGCCGGGCTTCAAGGAAGCGTACGACGTCTATTCCGACAAGGTGATCCCCAAGCTCGGCTCGGCGATCGCGGGGGATGAGGCCAGTTATAGGTACCTGGTCGAATCGATCCGGCGTTTCCCCAAGATGCACGAGTTCGAAGCGCTGATCCGGACTGCGGGTTTTACGAACACCAAGGTCGAACCGATCCTGGGCGGCGCGGTGGCGATCCACTCGGGGTGGAAGGTTTGAGCGAGGCGGAAACGTGACCACCGCCGCGACACACATCCTGCGCCTGCTCGGCTGGGGCCGCATTCTCGCGCGCCATGGGGCGCTGCGGATCATCGAGGAGGGGCAGGCGACGCCGCCTGCGGTGCGCCGGCTATGCCGCGTTGCGCGGTTCGGGACGATCCAGCCGAAAACCCCGGACTACGCACGCGCATTCCAGGCGATCGGTCCCGCCGCGATCAAGCTCGGCCAGACGCTGGCGACGCGGCCCGATGTCGTCGGCGGCGAGGCTACGGTGAACCTGCTGACGCTGCAGGACAGTCTGCCGCCCACGCCGTTCGGGCCGATCCGCGCCGAGATCGAGCAGAGCTTCGGACGCACGATCGAGGCGCTTTACGACAGCTTCGACGAGACCCCGGTCGGCTCGGCCTCGGTCGCGCAAGTTTACCGTGCCAGGCTGGGCGGGCGCGACGTCGCAGTGAAGGTGCTGCGGCCGGGCGTGCGCGAGCGGTTCACGCGCGATGTCGAGACATACGAGTGGGCCGCCGCGCATCTCGAGGCATGGGGCGGCGAGGCGGCACGGCTGCGTCCGCGTGCGGTGATCGCCAACTTCAAGCGCTGGACCACGCGCGAACTCGATCTGCGGCGCGAGGCCGCGTCCGCATCCGAGCTGGCCGAGGCGATGAAGGCCGCCGACCGCTTCCGCATTCCCGCGATCGAGTGGGACTGCACCAACGGCCGCGTGCTGACGCTCGAATGGATCGACGGCATCAAGATCGCCGATCTCGACGCCCTGCGTGCGGCGGGGCACGACTTGCCCGGTATCGCGCACCGGTTGGTGCTCGCGTTCCTGACGCAGGCGATCAGCGCGGGCTTCTTCCACGCGGATCTCCATCAGGGGAACCTGTTCGTCGAGGCGGACGGCACGATCGTCGCGATCGATTTCGGGATCATGGGCCGGATCGACCGGCGCGCGCGCCAGTGGCTGGCGGAGATTCTCTACGGGCTGACCACGGGCGATTACCACCGCGTGGCCGAGATCCATTTCGAGGCGCAGTATGTGCCGAGTTACCATTCGGTCGACGAATTCGCGACGGCCCTGCGTGCGGTGGGTGAGCCAATGCGCGGCAAACCGGTCAGCGAGCTGTCGGTCGGCCAGATGCTCGATGGGCTTTTCGCGATCACCCGCGATTTCGACATGGCGGTGCAGCCGCACCTGCTGCTGCTGCAGAAGACGATGGTGATGGTCGAGGGACTGGCGACCGCGCTCGATCCCACGATCAACATGTGGGACGTCGCCTCGCCGTTCGTGCGCCGCTGGATCCGCGACGAGCTCGGTCCCGAAGCGCTGATCGCCGATCGGCTGCGCGAAGATAGCCAGACGCTGATGCGCATCCCCGCGCTGATCCGGCGGATCGAGGACATGTTTCCGCCGCGCGGCGGCGCGCCCGAGGAGGCGCCGCTGCAAGCGGTGGAGCTGATCTGGGAGCGCACCGGGCGCGCGCTGCGGCGCATCGTGACACACGCCGCCGCGGTGATTGCGGGCGCCGCGCTCGTCTGGCTGCTGATCCATCGGGGCTGGCCGGGGTGACTGACGAGGAAGATCCTCCCCGTTCACGGGGAGGGGGACCGCGCGCAGCGGGGTGGAGGGGGGAGATCGGA
>CAJCHR010000516.1 GCA_903970225.1 Actinobacteria bacterium 21-64-8
GGCGGGCACGGCCTTGATCGCGGCGCCCGGCTTCACGTTCTGCAGGCCCTCGGTGATCAGCTTGTCACCCGAGTGCAAGCCGGATGTGACAACCCAGTTCGCGCCTTGCGTACGGCTCGTGACGATCGCGCGCTGTGCGGCCTTGCCGTCAGGCCCGACCACATAGACGCTCGCGTTGCCCTTCGGATCGCGCGTAACCGCCTGCTGCGGGATCAGCAGCGCCTGGGTGTCGATCGTCTGCGCAAAGGTGGCACGCACGAACATTCCGGGCAGCAGCACGCCCTTGGGATTGGGAAACAGTGCGCGCAGCGTGACCGTGCCGGTGCTCTGGTCGACGGTCACTTCGGTGAACTGGAGCGATCCCGTCAGGCCATAGTCGGTGCCGTCCTCCAGCGTCAGCCGCACCTCGGCACGCGTTGGCTCGATACCGTTCTGGCTGAGCGACTTGCGCAAGGCGAGCAGCTGCGCCGAGGACTGCTGGATGTCGACATACATCGGATCGATCCGCTGGATCAGCGCCAGCGGGTCGGTCTGGCTCGCACTGGTCAGCGCGCCGACGGTGAACAGCGATCGGCCGATGCGCCCGGTGATCGGGGCAGGGACGGTGGTGAAGCGCAAGTTGATCCGTGCGGTGTCGAGCGCCGCCTTGTTCTGGTCGATCGTCGCGCGTGCGACTTTGGCCTGCGCCGCCGCGTCGGTGTAATCCTGCTTGGCGACGGCTTCCATCGCGGCGAGCGGCTTGTAGCGCTGAGCCTTCGCGATCGCGGCGGCGGCGTTGGCCTGCGCGCTCTCGAGGTTGGCCGCGGCCTGGTTGACCGCTGCGCGATACAGGCTGGGATCGATCACGAACAGCGGCTGGCCTTTCTGGACCAGGCTGCCCTCCACGAACAGCCGCTGCTTGATCACGCCGTTGACTTGCGGGCGCACTTCGCTGGTCTCGAACGCGACGGTGCGGCCTTCGAGCGTGCTTGAATTGGGCACCGCGCTGGTCTGCACGACGACGTAGCCGACTTGCGGCGCCGGGCGCGGAGGCGGCTTGGATTGACCGCAGGCGGCCAATGCTGCGGTCGCGAGCAGAGCGGCGAGGTAGGGAAGGGCCTGCGGTGAACAGGGCACGCTTCTGGGGGTAGAAAACAGCAAAATGCGGGCCCCTTGGGTCTTCGCAAGCCCCATTGCGCGAATGTCCGGTTTTCGCAAGTGCGCAGAATGGGTGCGACCAATTGGCACAATACGCGGCTGCACAGCGTGTTCCCGCCTAAAATCCGCCGCGTCGCCCCGCTCCGGGAAAGTCGACCAGGAAGTCGTAGGCGACCGCGTCCGACACGCCCGCCAGCTTCATGCCGCGCCGCAACAGGAAGGCATGGCGCACGATCTCGGCCTGCTGCTCGATCCCGTAGCGGATGAGCGGCCAGCCCGGCTTGAGGCTGTAATCGTAGCGTGCCGAAAAGCTGCGGACGAGCGGCAGGTACCACCAGCCGCGCCGCTGCGCCTGCCAGACATGCGTCATCTCGTGAAGGAACAGCCCCTGCAGAACGAGCGGAGCGGAGGAGAAATCGTCCTGATAGTGCGGGCAATCCGGCGGAAAGTGGAGGTGGCCGCACGGCGCCATCACCGTCCCGCGCGGCTGGAACACGAACCAGCGCCAGCGCCTGATCCGCACCGCTGCGCAGTCGATCGCGTCGCCGAACATCCATCTGGTCAGGGCAATCTCGCCCGAAGTCAGCGTGCGCTGGCGACCAGCCACGCAGACGGCATCCGCGGCGCTCAACGTGCTGGAGGTGCCAGAACCGACATCACATCTTCATGCCCGGCATCATATCTGCCCCCGCGCTGGATACCGCTTCCGGCCCCTGCGCCTTCTGTACCACGGCCTTCCCCCAGACCTTGTCGGCATCGGCGAACTTCAGCGTCACCGCAGGGGCGTCGCTCGGCTTCCACGTGCCCGGGATCCCGTAAAGCATCACGTGCTTGCCGCCCGGCGCGAAGACGACCGTGGCGCCTGGCTCGATCACCAGCTTGGTCAGCGGCTTCATCGTATCGCCCACCGTCTCGTGCATGTCGGTCTTGGTCGCGCCGTCGACATAGACGCCCACCAGCGTGGCGCGCGCGGTCCCGGTATTGCTGAGCAAGAAATATAGCGCCGCCGGGCGATCCGAGACGCGCGGGAGGATGATACGCAGATCGCGCAGCGCGATCCCGGGCTTGCTCGCCGCAGCCCCCTCGGACGGTCCAGCGGTCGCGGTAGAGGCGGCCGGATGCGGCGCATTCGTTGTAGAGGGCTTGCATCCCGGCAGCGCACTGACCGCGCAAAGGCAGGCGGCGAGGACGGCAGGGCAGGCGCGTTTCATGGGCGATTTTCCGATCGAACAACGGCAGTTTCGGCGCACATTCCGCTCACAATAACGGCAGTTTCACCGCCGTTCCCGCTAAACGGGGTGCAGGCTTGCTACAAGCGAAACGTCTCCTATATCGCCGATCGACGGAGGACGTCGGAACCGCTCACTGCGCCTTGCCCGGCTGGGGAGACGCGCCGCGCGGTGTCGCATTATGACGCTAAGGAACGGGAAGAATATGGGAAAAGTCATCGGTATCGACCTCGGCACGACCAACAGCTGCGTGGCTGTGATGGACGGCGGCAAGCCCAAGGTCATCGAGAATTCTGAAGGTGCTCGCACCACGCCCTCGATCGTCGCATTCACCAAGGATGGTGAGCGGCTGATCGGGCAGCCGGCCAAGCGCCAGGCCGTCACCAACCCCGACAACACGATTTTCGCGGTCAAGCGCCTGATCGGCCGCCGCTTCGACGATCCGGTGACCAAGAAGGACACCGAGCTGGTTCCTTACACCATCGCCAAGGGCAAGAACGGCGACGCCTGGGTCAAGGCCGGCGGCGAGGAATACAGCCCGTCGCAGATCAGCGCGTTCATCCTGCAGAAGATGAAGGAAACCGCAGAGAGCTATCTGGGCGAGACCGTCACGCAGGCGGTGATCACGGTCCCCGCGTATTTCAACGACGCGCAGCGCCAGGCCACCAAGGACGCCGGCCAGATCGCAGGCCTTGAAGTGCTGCGCATCATCAATGAGCCTACCGCTGCCGCGCTTGCCTACGGCCTCGACAAGAACGACGGCAAGACCATCGCGGTCTATGACCTTGGTGGCGGCACGTTCGACGTGTCGGTGCTCGAGATCGGCGACGGCGTGTTCGAGGTGAAGTCCACCAACGGCGACACGTTCCTGGGCGGCGAGGACTTCGACAGCAAGATCGTCGAGTTCCTGGCCGACAAGTTCAAGTCCAAGGAGGGCCTCGACCTCAAGACCGACAAGCTCGCGCTGCAGCGGCTCAAGGAAGCCGCCGAGAAGGCGAAGATCGAGCTGTCGAGCGCGCAGACCACCGAGATCAACCTGCCGTTCATCACCGCGCGCATGGAAGGCGGCACTACCACGCCGCTCCATCTCGTCGAGGTGATCACGCGTTCGGACCTCGAGAAGCTCGTAGCCGACCTCATCCAGCGCACGCTCGACCCGTGCCGCAAGGCGCTGGCCGATGCGGGCCTGAAGGCCGGTGACATCGACGAAGTCGTCCTCGTCGGCGGTATGACGCGCATGCCCAAGGTGCGCGACGTCGTGAAGGACTTCTTCGGCAAGGAGCCGCACACCGGCGTCAACCCCGATGAAGTCGTGGCGATGGGCGCGGCGATCCAGGCCGGCGTGCTGCAGGGCGACGTCAAGGACGTGCTGCTGCTCGACGTGACCCCGCTGTCGCTGGGCATCGAGACGCTGGGCGGCATCATGACCAAGATGATCGACCGCAACACCACGATCCCGACCAAGAAGAGCCAGGTCTACTCGACCGCCGAGGACAACCAGCAGGCGGTGACCATCCGCGTGTTCCAGGGCGAACGCGAGATGGCGCAGGACAACAAGCTGCTCGGCCAGTTCGACCTCGTCGGTATTCCCTCGGCGCGCCGCGGTGTGCCGCAGATCGAGGTCACCTTCGACATCGACGCCAACGGCATCGTCAGCGTCACCGCGAAGGACAAGGGCACCGGCAAGGAACAGCAGATCAAGATCACGGCCGGCGGCGGCATGTCCGATGCCGATATCGAGCAGGCGGTTCGCGAGGCGGAGCAGTTCGCCGAAGAGGACAAGAAGCGCCGTGCCGAGGCCGAGGCCAAGAACCAGGCCGAAAGCCTGGTCCACTCGACCGAGCAGCAGCTCAAGGAAAATGCCGACAAGATCGACGCGTCCTTGAAGACCGAGATCGAGGCCGCGGTCACCGCGACCAGGACCGCGATCGAGGGCGGCAATGTTGAGGAGATCACCGCCAAGTCCGCCGCGCTCGCTGAAAGCGCGATGAAGCTCGGCCAGGCGATCTACGAGAAGGAGCAGGCCGCGGCGGCCTCGCCGACTGCGGAACCGCACGAAGGCGGCGAAGACGTGGTCGACGCCGAGTTCTCGGAAGTCGACGACAACAAGTAACGAGACCTCCCCTCCCCATTGGGGAGGGGATCGAGGGGTGGGGGTTCTCCTTTGGGCGCAGCGATGCGATCGAAGGACAATCCCCACCCCAAGTCTTTTCTCATCCGGGGGGCTGAGTTTTGTCCGTGAGCGCCGAGATCGATTACTACGAACTGCTCGAGGTCGAGCGCACAGCCAACGATGGCACGATCAAGTCGTCCTATCGCCGCCTCGCGATGCGTTACCACCCCGACAAGAACCCCGGCGATCACGAGGCCGAGGCGAAGTTCAAGGCGATCAGCCAGGCCTACGACTGCCTGAAAGACCCGCAGAAGCGCGCAGCGTACGATCAGTACGGCCATGCTGCGTTCCAGCAGGGCGCGGGCGGGCAAGGCGGTCAAGGCTTCGGCGGCGGCGACTTCGGCGGCTTTTCCGACATCTTCGACACGATTTTCGGCGGCGGCGGCGGCCAGCAACAGGCGCGCCGCGGTGCGGACTTGCGCTATGACATGGAAGTCAGCCTCGACGAGGCGTTCCACGGCAAGCAGGCCGAAATCCGCATCGACGTCTCGCAGGTCTGCGAGCCGTGCACCGGCACCGGCGCTGAACCCGGCACCAACCGGCGCCGCTGCACCATGTGCGCGGGCCACGGCAAGGTGCGGGCTCAGCAAGGCTTCTTCATGGTCGAGCGCACCTGCCCAACCTGCCACGGCCGCGGCGAGGTGATCGAGAAACCCTGCCGCGTCTGCCGCGGCGAGGGCCGCGTCGACAAGCCGCAGACGCTCGAGGTCAATGTGCCGCCCGGCGTCGACAACGGCACGCGCATACGCCTTGCGGGCAAGGGCGAGGCCGGCCCGTTCGGCGCGCCCCCGGGCGATCTCTACATCTTCCTCCACATCAAGCGCCACACGATGTTCGAGCGCGACGGCACGACGCTGATCACGCGCGTGCCCATCACCTTCACCAAGGCCGCGCTGGGCGGAGACGTCGACCTCCCCGGCATCGACGGCGAACGCCTCAAGGTCACGATCCCCGAGGGCATCCAGTCGGGCAAGCAACTTCGCAAGCGCGGCGCCGGCATGCCCGTGCTGCAGGGCAGAGGCCGCGGCGATCTGGTGATCGAGATCGTGGTCGAGACCCCGACCAAGCTCAGCGCGCGTCAGAAGGAACTGCTGTGCGAGCTTCAGGCGACCGAGACCGGCGAGGAATGCCCGGGGTCGAAGGGGTTTTTCGAGCGGATCAAGGGTGCGTTTTTGGGGGAATAGGGCTGGCGGCTATTGGGTGGAAAGCTGACATTCAGGCGTTAGTCTATGAATCCCAGCATTTTGCGAGTATCTATATCTCTGATGGATCAAGAGACTGAATGGTTGAGAGCGCATGGGCGTCGACGCCTCTTGCGAAGCATACGTGAACAACATCGCCTTTCCGTCGGTTTAGCCATATCCAAGTTATTGCGGCGCGTGATTTTATTTATCTCGGTTGCTATCCTGCCGCTTTTGCTGGCTTCGGCGATCATGAACTGGGGGAAAGCGGACATAGCTTGGCAGATCGTCGGAGCCATATTCGGTCTATTCCTGATCAACGGCGTAACTTGGTTTCTCGATCGGCTATTCCGGTCTTTCCTCCCAAAGACCTGAATGTCCGGAACTGGGGCGCTTACGGACATTGGCAAACCCGTCGCCCCTGCGAAGGCAGGGGCCTATCGGAATTCACCTCCTCGATCGAACCTCGGCACGTTTCGAGAGGCTGGATCGGCCCCTGCCTGCGCAGGGGCGACGGATAAAAAGGGCCGCGCTTCCAGCTTGAGAAAGCTTTTTCCTACAGTGCTCCGGTGCGGTATCCGTCCTCTCGCTCACTATGGTGCAAAGCGGGAGCGGCCGCGCAAGGTGACACATCAGCCGCAAGGTGACAGATTTTCCCTGCACTGTGTCAACAGTGTCAACAGCAGCCTGACCTGTCACTTTGCAAATCGGCTGGACGCGGCGAGGCTGACCTATCTTCGTCATTGCGAGAAGGCGCAGACGACGAAGCAATCCAGCGCGGCAGGTCACAGCTCTGGATCACTTCGCGGCTTCGCCAATCGCAAGAACGATTGATAATTTAGGCTAGCCGATCCTAGCCCTTGTGTTCTCTATATGTTCGAACTATGAAAATCCATGGTCAAGCCCAAACGCCGTTATGTCTGCGCCGCCTGCGGCTCCATCGCGCAGCGGTGGCAAGGGCAGTGCGCGGATTGCGGTGAGTGGAACACGCTTGGCGAAGAAGCGCCCGCGACGGTGTTTTCCTCCAAGCACGATCTGTCCGGCGGCGGCCGCGCGATAAGGTTCGAACCGCTCGACGCGCCCTCCGAACGGCTCCAGCGCCGCTCGACCGGGCTCGCCGAGTTCGACCGCGCCTTGGGCGGCGGGCTGGTTCCGGGCTCGGCGATCCTGATGGGCGGCGATCCGGGGATCGGCAAGTCCACGCTGCTGCTCCAGGCGAGCGCCGCGGTCGCGCGCAGCGGTGCCTCGGTGCTGTACATCAGTGGTGAGGAAGCGGCGGGGCAGGTCCGCCTTCGCGCCGAACGGCTCGGCCTCTCGGACGCGCCGGTCGGCCTCGCTGCCGCGTCATCGGTGCGCGATATCCTGACCACGCTTGGCAGCATGGCACCGCCCGCGCTGCTGGTGATCGATTCGATCCAGACGATGCATTCGGACCAGATCGAGGGCGCGCCGGGCACCGTCAGCCAGGTCCGCGCCTCGGCGTTCGAGCTGATCCGTTATGCCAAGCAGAACGGCGTCGCGCTGGTGCTGGTCGGTCACGTCACCAAGGACGGCAGCATCGCGGGGCCGCGCGTGCTCGAACACATGGTCGACGTCGTGATGAGCTTCGAGGGCGAGCGCAGCCATCAATACCGCATCCTGCGATCCTTGAAGAACCGCTTCGGCCCGGTGGACGAGATTGGCGTGTTCGCGATGGAGGGCGCGGGGCTCGCCGAAGTCGCCAATCCCTCGATGCTGTTCCTGTCTGGCCGCGACGAGCCGATCGCGGGCAGCGCGGTGTTTCCGGCAATGGAGGGCACGCGGCCGGTGCTGGTCGAGATCCAGGCGCTGATCGTCCGCCTCGCCAGCGGCGCCACGCCGCGCCGCGCGGTGGTCGGCTGGGATAACGGCCGGATGGCGATGCTGCTCGCGGTGCTGGAGGCACGCTGCGGGCTCAATTTCTCGTCGTGCGAGGTCTATCTCAATGTCGCCGGCGGATACCGTCTCGCCGATCCGGCGGCGGATCTTGCGGTTGCGGCGGCGCTGATTTCCGCGCTCGGCGACAAGCCGCTGCCGGGGGGCGCCGTCTGGTTCGGCGAAGTCTCGCTCGCGGGCGAAGTACGCCCCGTGGCCCACGCCTCGATCCGGCGGCGCGAGGCGGCAAAACTCGGCTTCGATATCGCGCATGGTCCGCCCAATGCCGGGCCGGGCGAAGGCCGCTATACGCAGATGACGATGCTCCCCAATCTCGTTGACCGCATCCTG
>CAJCHR010000517.1 GCA_903970225.1 Actinobacteria bacterium 21-64-8
GAGCCCGCCCGCGCCGACCAGCGCCGCGATCACGACCATCGACAAGCTCAGCATGATGCACTGCGTGATGCCCGCCACGATCGATGGCGCCGCCGCGGGAAGCTCGACCTTGGTCAGCAATTGCCACTTGGTCGCGCCGAACGACTGCCCCGCCTCGATCAGCGGCTTGGGCACCGACATGATGCCCAGCTGCGTCAGCCGGATCGGCGCGGGCAGCGCGAAGATGATCGTCGAGATCAGGCCGGGCACGACGCCGAGGCCGAACAGCACCAGCGTCGGGATCAGGTACACGAACGTCGGTAGCGTCTGCATCAGGTCGAGCGCGGGCTGAACGAACTGGAACGCGCGCGGACGGTGGCCGGCCCATATGCCGACCGGCACGCCGATCAGCGTCGAGACGAACGCGGCGAACAGCACCAGAGACAATGTTTCCATCGTCGCGGCCCAGTACCCCTGGTTGATGATGAACAGCTGCGCGAGCGTCACGAACACCACCAGCGGGATCGAGCGGCGCAGCACCCACGCTAGCACCGCGACGAGCGCCACGAACACCAGCGGCGGGATCGCCTGCAGCACCCAGGTCAGCCCATTGATCGAGGAGCCGAGCACGAAGGTGATCGCGTCGAACACGCCGTGATGCGCCTTCACGTCGTCGACCAGGTCGCTCATCCACGCGCCGACCGGAATCTTGTGCTCGGTCAGGAAGCCGCTGCCCGGCGGCGGCTTGAGCGAGGCCTGCACCGCGGCCTCGCCGGGCTTGCCGTCGAACGTCGTCACCCCCGCCATCCACGCGTGCAGCTTGTCCGGGTGCGCGCGCAGCCAGGCGGTGCCGGTGGCGGCAGGGTCGCCGGTCTTGAGCACGCTCTCCATCAGCGCGTTCTCGTCGGCGACGCTGAAGTTCAGGTTGCGCAGCAGCTTGGCCATGTTCGGGCACTGCTGGAGATAGCCCGCGCGCACGTCGGTGAAGATCTGCGCGCGGCCATAGTTGGGGCCGAACACGTCGTCGCCGCCGGTCAGGTACTTCATCTTGAAGCGGTCGTTCATCGGGTGCGGCTGCCAGCCCAGGAACATGATAGGCGCCTCGGTGCGCACCGCGCGCTCGACCTCGGAGAGCATGCCGGTCTCGCTGCTCTCGATCAGCTGGAAATCGCCGAGCCCGAAGGTGTTGGCCTTGATCATGCCGAGCACCAGGCGGTTGCCGTCGTTGCCGGGCTCGATCCCGTAGATCTTGTGGTTCAGCGGGCCGGCGAACCTGGCGATGTCGCGGAAGTCGTGCAGGCCCTTCTTGTAGAGGTAGGCGGGCACGGCGAGCGTGTACTGCGCGTTGGCGAGGTTGGCGCGCACGACTTCGATCGAGCGATCGTCGGTGAACGGTTTGCGGTCGGCGGTCTGCTGCGGCATCCAGTTGCCGAGGAACACGTCGACGTCCTTGTTCTTGAGGCCGTTGAACGTGACGGGCACCGACAGCACGGTGATCTTCGGATCGTAACCCAGACCTGCGACGAGCCGGGCGAACAGCCCGGTGGTCGCGGTCACGTCGGCCCAGCCGACATCCGACAGGCGCACCGAACGGCAGGATGGGGGATCGGCGGCGGCTCTCGCGGGCGCCGCCGACAACAGCGCGGCGGCAAGCGCGAAGGCGAGCATTCGGATAAGCCGATCTAATGCCAAGTAGCGTTCCCCGTCCGCGACACGAAGCGCAGTTGACGGAATGTTTCGCCCGCGTGCAAGAGCTTTGCACCGGCTATGCGCGCGCATCCACGGCGCAAGCCCGCCGCGTTCCCCGCCTGCCGTCAACATAAGGAAAACTTCTGTGCTCCAGCAGGTCTCGCCCGCCGTGATCACGCCGATCGATCCCGCCACGGGCGCGGTGATCGACACGGTTCGGGTGACGACGGCTGAGGAGCTCGGCGCCAAGATCGCGCTGGCACGCGACGCTCAGAAGGATTGGGCCGCGTTGATGCCGGTCGAGCGTGGCCGCATCCTGCGCCGCGCGGCGGACATCCTGCGCGCGCGCAATGACGAGCTCGCGTTGCTGGAGACGCGCAACACCGGCAAGCCGATCCAGGAGACCCGCGCGGTCGATGTGCTCTCGGGCGCGGACTGCCTCGAATATTACGCGGGCGTCGCGGCGACGATCGCGGGCCAGCACATCGATCTGGGCGCCGGCGCGTTCGGCTATACCCGGCGCGAGCCATTGGGGCTGGTCGCGGGGATCGGTGCGTGGAACTATCCGCTGCAGATCGCGTGCTGGAAGGCCGCGCCCGCGCTCGCCTGCGGCAATGCCATGCTGTTCAAGCCCTCCGAGCAGACGCCGCTGACCGCCGCCAAGCTCGAGGAGGTGTTCCGCGAGGCCGGGCTGCCCGAGGGCGTGTTCCAGGTGGTGCAGGGCTACGGCGATCTCGGCCGGGCGCTGACCGAGCACCGGGATATCGACAAGGTCTCGCTGACCGGATCGGTGCCGACCGGGCGCGCGGTGATGGCGGCGGCGGGCCGGAACCTGAAGCACGTCACGCTGGAGCTGGGCGGCAAGTCGCCGCTGATCGTGTTCGATGATGCGGACATCGACAACGCGGTGTCGGGCGCGATGCTGGCGAACTTCTATTCATCGGGGCAGGTGTGTTCCAATGGCACGCGGGTGTTCGTGCAGCGCGCGGTTCTCTCGCAGTTTCTCGATCGGCTGGCCGCGCGGACGGCCAAGCTCAGGATCGGCGATCCGCTCGATCCCGAGACGCAGATCGGCCCGCTGGTCTCGCGGGCGCAGATGGACCTCGTGCTCGGGCATATCGAACGCGCGCGGGGCGAGGGCGTGCGGCTGGTCGCGGGCGGACGGCGGCTGACCGAGGGCGCGCTGGGGCAGGGCTTCTTCGTCGAGCCGACGATCTTCGAGGCCGCGGACGACAGCGCGGCGATCGTGCGCGACGAGGTGTTCGGCCCGGTGATGACCGTGCTGGGCTTCGACACCGAGGACGAGGTCATCGCGCGCGCCAACGACACCGAGTTCGGCCTCGCCGCGGGCGTGTTCACGCAGGACATCACCCGCGCGCACCGCGTGGTCGCGCAGCTCGATGCGGGGACCTGCTGGATCAACCAGTACAACGTCACCCCGATCGAGCTGCCGTTCGGCGGGGTCAAGGCTTCGGGCATCGGCCGCGAGAACGGGCTGGCCGCGATCGAGCACTACACGCGGATCAAGAGCGTCTACGTCGCGATGACGCCGATCGATTGCCCGTACTGATGATGCGCGACAGTCTCTCCCCTGTTTCCCCTCGTCATGCTGAACTTGTTTCAGCATCCATCGTGCCGCATGCGCCGGGGCGGACGCTGCGACCCGAAGCAGCCCCAGGGCCGCGACGGTGCGGCCAGGTGAGAACTGCGCGGGAGGAGGAATGGACCCTGAAACGAGTTCAGGGTGACGAAGGAAGTGGGGAGGAGTCCCCTCGATGACCGACACCTTCGATTACATCATCGTCGGCGCCGGCTCGGCCGGCTGCGTGCTCGCCGACCGGCTCAGCGCGGACGGCACCACCACCGTCCTCGTGCTCGAATTCGGCGGCTCGGACAAGTCGGTGGTGATCCAGATGCCCAGCGCGCTGTCGATCCCGATGAACCGCGACAAGTACAACTGGC
>CAJCHR010000518.1 GCA_903970225.1 Actinobacteria bacterium 21-64-8
TCCATCCGCGCATCGTGATCCGCACGGCTCAGCTGCGATCCGACCGCCGCGAAAATGGCCGCTTCGATGTCCGGCGCCATCGAGCCGCCGCGCCATGCGGCGATTGCGGCAACTTGCGCCTCGGGCCGGCCCAGCGCCATCAGCGCGGCTGCGTAGCGGCCCCGTGCCGGGTTGGTCAGCGGCGGGTACTTGTTGAAATAGGCGACCAGCGTGATCGCGCTGACCGGGTCGCGGCCCAGCGCGCGCTCGGCGCTGACCCGAAGCTTGTCCTCCTGCGGGAAGCCCGGATAGGTCATCAGGAACGAGGAATAGTCCGAGAACCCGAAGCGGTCAGACGCCGTCAGCTGCTTCCAGCGCGCGATACCCTCGGCCATGCCGGTGCGATTGCTCGCGATCAGCTGCGCGCGCGCGCGGTCCCACTCGCTGCCGTCCTGCGCCGGCAGCGGCACCTCCGCGCCCGCCAACAGCAGGACGAGCGCCGCCGCGGCGACGTACTTGGGTGTATTCCCGGGAATCCGCGTCGCGATCGTCACGGCCATCTCACTGAAAAAGTCACTCGTGTCGGCGCGGGCAGCATACCCTCCGGCCGCGCCGGAAGGAAAGCCTGCTCTTGCAAGGTTTTCCCCAAGGGTGGACAATCGGCCAAGGCTTCTTATCAGGCGCTGAACGACGCCTCCTGATCAGAAAGCCAGCTCGATGTTCTCCGGATCCATCCCGGCCCTCGTCACCCCGTTCCGCGACGGCGCGCTCGACGAGGCCGCGTTCCGCAAACTGGTCGACTGGCAGATCGAGAACGGCTCCTCCGCGCTGGTCCCCTGCGGCACCACCGGCGAGAATTCGACGCTGTCGAACGCCGAGCATCACCGCGTGATCGAGCTGTGCATCGAGCAGGCGGCGGGCCGCGTGCCGATCATCGCGGGCTGCGGCAGCAACGACACGATGAACGCGCTGCTGCACATGACCTTTTCCAAGAAGTGCGGCGCGGCCGCCGCGCTGCTGGTCGCGCCCTATTACAACCGCCCGAGCCAGGACGGCCTGCTCGCGCACTTCGGCTACCTTGCTGAGCACATCGACCTGCCGATCGTGCTCTACAACGTGCCTGGCCGGACCGTGACCGACCTCAAGCCCGAGACCGTCATCGAACTCGCGCGGCGCTATCCGGGCCGCTTTGTGGGCATCAAGGACGCGAGCGGCGACCTCAGCCGCGTGACCGATCACCGCATGGGTATCGGCAAGGACTTCTGCCAGATGTCGGGTGACGATGAACTCGCGTTGCCGTTCAACGCCGCGGGCGGGGTGGGCTGCATCTCGGTCACCGCCAACGTCGCGCCGAAGCTCTGCGCCGATTTTCAGGCGGCCTGCGCCGCGGGCGATCTCTCGCTGGCGCGCGATCTCAACGACCAGCTCTATCCGCTGCACTACGCGATGTTCGAGGATGCCTCGCCGGGTCCGTGCAAGTACGCGCTGAGCCAGGTCCATGACTGGATCGCGAACGAATTGCGGCTGCCGCTGATCGCGTGCGGCGCGCCGGCGAGGAAAGCCGTCGATCTGGCGCTGGTGCATGCGGGGCTGCTGCCGGCTTGACCGCAGGCCGGTCACTCCCGGCTTGCATGCGGGGGTCGTCCGGGCGGACAACCCGTGCAACGACACGGGAGAGAACCACGGCCACCAATCCGCTCGCAGCGACATGGACGGATCGTGCCTCTGCCGCTGGCGTACACGCGCGCAAAGCCCTTGCCTACGTCGATGCGATCAAGCGCGTGGTCAATGCCGCGAAGGATCCGGCTTCGGGTGAAAGCGCCTGGGATGAGCTTACCGCGCTGATCGATACCGCCGCGTTCGTGCGGGTCGGCAATGACAAGGCGGTGATGGGCTGGGACGTCTACCGCAACCTGATCACGCAGTGGGCCGGCAGCACCGATTACTGGGACGAGCTGCGCCACGTCAGCGAAGCCGGCAACCGCGTCTTCCTCGAACTCACCGAACACAACACGCCGCAAGGCGGGGCCGAGAGCGTCGTCAACTCGTGTTCGGTCTACTGGTTCGACGACGGCGGAAAGCTGATCCACCTCGGTATCTACCTGCAGCATGATTGAGATGGGTTTGCGGACTGCCTGACGACACGGACCGCAACACCCTTCCCCCCGGCGCCCCGCACGCCTACATCGCCCCGATCATGGCACGTCCGCATCATCCCGAGTTCGACAAGACGAAGATCGTCGCCGAGAATCGCCGCGCTCGGTACGAGTATTACGTCGAGGACGTGTTCGAAGCCGGGATCATGCTGACCGGCACCGAGGTCAAGTCGCTGCGCTTCGGCCAGGGCTCGATCGCCGAGAGCTTTGCCGAGATCAGGGGGGGCGAGGCGTGGCTGATCAATTCGAACGTCCCCGAGTTCAGCCACGGCAACCGCTACAATCATGTTCCCAAGCGGCCGCGCAAGCTGCTGCTGAAAGAGCGCCAGCTCGAGAAGCTGCAGGGCGCGGTCGAGCGCAAGGGCATGACGCTGGTCCCGCTGGCGATCTATTTCAACAGCCGCGGCCGCGCGAAAGTCGAACTTGCGCTTGCACGAGGCAAGAATGCGGCTGACAAGCGTCAGACGGTAAAAGATCGTGATTGGAAGCGTGAGCAAGGGCGGCTCATGCGCGAGCATGGTTGACCGGATTTCCTTAACACTTTTTTAATGCATCGGGCGGCATGAGTTCTCTTTCTACGCGTTTGAAGACCTGGGCACACAGCCATGCGCCGACCCGCGAAAAGCTGGAAAAGAACCGCCTGCTGCGCCCGCTCGCGCGCCGCCCCGAGTTGTGGCGCTTCACCCGCCGCTCGGTGCCGCGCGGCGTGGCGATCGGGCTCATGGTCGCTATCTTCTTCGTGATCCCGGGGCTGCACATCGTGCTGGCCGCGCTGCTGTGCGTGCCCCTGCGCGCCAACATCCCGCTTGCGGTCGGCTCGACGCTGGTGTCGAACCCGGCGACGATCCCGCTGTTCGTCGCGGCCGCGTTCTGGATTGGCAACCATCTAGGTTTCCACGCCGATCTCGCGACGTTCCATGCGATGCGCCACAATGGCGCCGAGCTGGTCGAATGGAAGCACTGGCTGCTGTCCGACGCCGCGCCCGCGCTGCTGATCGGGCTGGGCGTGATCGCGATCATTACCGGCGCGGTCGGCTATGTCGTCACCGCTGCGTTATGGCGCGCGCGCATCGGGCGGCGGTGGCGGTCGCGCGCGCGGCATCCCGCAAGCGCCACGCTGCCGTGAACGCGTCTTCGCCCGGGATGGACCGCGCCGACACCGTGTCGCGCGCCGGTTGGTTTCGGGCGGACTGGCTGCGCCTCGGGGCGGCTTTCCTGGCGACCGGTGGCCTGATCTGGCTGATCACCCGCGATACGCTGGTGGCGGGCGTCTACCTCGGCGCGGTGCTGGTGCTTGCGGCGGTGGTTGCGGCCCTTGCCGGACGCCGTATCCGTCCCGCGACAGGCGAACTCGCGCCGCCCGACTGGTCGGTCACCGTCGCCGCGATTGCCGGCGCCGACGAAGGTATCGCGATCACCGACCGGGCCGGACGGATGGTCTGCGCAAATCCGCTTTATGAAGACTGGTTCGGCGAGGCCGCGCCGCCGCGCCTCGATCTCGACGACGGCGCGGTCCAGGACCTGGGACTGGCGATGCGCGCGGCGTGGCGCGACGGGCGCGGCGCGGCGCTCAACTTGCGCGGCCCCGGCGCGCACCCAGCCGCTGACGACCATGGTCGCACGCGCTGGCAGTGCCGGATCGAGCGCGCGGGCCGGGGCGAGGACTTCCTCGTCTGGCGCTTCGCTGCCAGCGCCGGTGCCGATCCGGTCGCAGACCTGCTCGGCCGGACGATGACGGCGGTGGCAGGCGAACTGGGCGCCGCGCTGGGATTGTGCGGCGTCTCGGCAGCGGTGGTTGACGCAAGCGGCGCGATCATCGCGGCTAACGCGATGTTCGTCGAGAGCGCATTCGGTGATCCCTCCGCCGAGGCGCTCGGGAAAGAGTTCGCCCCTCGTCTGCAGCGCGATTCGATCGGTCGGCTGTGCTGGACCCGGGATGCCGGCATCGGCCCCGCACTGTCGTGGCGCGAGATTCCGCTCGCGCCGACCGAGCCCGTCCCGCCCGATACGGCGCAGTTGATGCTGATCGCGGAGGCACAGTTCGGCCCCGGCTCGACCAGCGCCAACCGCGAGGCGATCCCGCAGCTCGAGGCGATGCTGGGTCAGCTTCCGCACGGCATCGCAATGACCGATCGCGACGGGAGGCTGCTGTTCGCCAACGCCGCGTTCATGCGCGCCTCGGGCCGCGCGGGGAAGGAGCCGCCTGCGCACCCCACCGACCTGATCGCGCGCGAGGACCGCAGCGCGCTGGTCGAGGCGATCCGCCGGCACGGCGCGGGTCCGGTCAGCCGCAGCGACATCGCGGTGCGCCTGGCCGCCTCGCCCGACGATCCAGTGTCGATGAGCCTCGCCGGCGTGCGCGGACTCGGCGATGCCGCAGTGCTGCTGGGCCTTACCGACAGCAGCGAGGCCGCGCGCCTCAAGCGTCAGGTCGAGCAGGCGACCAAGATGCAGGCGGTGGGCCAGCTCGCCGGCGGAGTCGCGCACGATTTCAACAATGTGCTGACCGCGATCCTGGGTACCTGCGACCTGATGCTGATGCGGCACATGCCCGGCGATTCGGACTACGACGACATCCAGCAGATCCGCGCGAGCTCGAACCGCGCGGCCTCGCTGACCCGCCAGTTGCTGGCGTTCTCGCGCCAGCAGACCTTGCGGCCCGAAGTGCTCAAGCTGCCCGATCTCGTCTCCGAGACCGCGCAGATGCTCAAACGGCTGATCGGCGAGAAGATCGAGTTCTCGGTGGTGCATGATCGCGATCTCGCCCCCGTTCGCGCCGATCCGACCCAGCTCCAGCAAGTGCTCGTCAACCTCGTGGTCAACGCGCGCGACGCGATCCGCGATCATCGCAGCGGGCGCGGGCGCATTCAGGTCGATACGCGCAAGATCGCGGTCGCGGGCAACCTGACGCACCGTGGCAGCGAGATCGTGCCGGCGGGCGAGTACACCGCGCTGATCGTCGAGGATGACGGCGGCGGCATTCCGGCTGAGATCCTCGGCAAGATCTTCGAGCCGTTCTTCACGACCAAGGAGCAGGGCAAGGGCACGGGCCTGGGCCTCTCGACGGTCTATGGTTTCGTCAAGCAATCGGGCGGGTTCGTCTTCGCAGACACCGACCCGGGCCAGGGCACGCGCTTCACCGTCTATCTCCCCGCGCACCGCGGCGCCGTCACCACCGCGCATGCGCCGATCCAGCCCAGGCGCGAGTGGAGCCGGGAGGCGCGGCTGCTGCTGGTCGAGGACGAGGAGCCGGTTCGGCTGGTGGCAGAACGCGCACTCGCGCGCGCGGGCTATGTCATCACCACCGCGCGCGACGGCGAGGAAGGGCTCGAACTGCTCGAGGACGGCAGCGGTTTCGACCTGGTGATCAGCGACGTGGTGATGCCGATCATGGATGGCCCGGCGATGGCGCGCGAGATCCGCCGCATCGCTCCCGAAATGCCCGTGCTGTTCATGTCGGGCTATGCCGAAGAGCAGCTGCGCCGCGAGATCGATATCGAGAACGTCCACTTCATTGCCAAGCCGTTCTCGGTGCAGCAGATCTCGGACAAGGTCGGGATGGTGCTGGGACGGGCGTAGCGGGCAATCGCTGCCGGTCCGCATCTGCCGACTATCAATCCCCTGGCTGTCCTTTTCTTTGGCTCACGTGCCCAGCCTCGAAGAAAAAGCGGTCCTTCGACAAGCTCAGGACGGACGAGTGGGGACAGGTCTCCCGCCCGGTGTTAGCCTGAGCGGGCGCCGCCAAAAGGAAACCCCATGCCGACAGTCGCGATCGCCAGCCAGAAGGGCGGCTCGGGCAAGACCACGCTGGCGCTGCATCTGGCGACGTGCGCGGCGTACGAGGGCCGCAAGGCGTGCGTGATCGATCTCGAT
>CAJCHR010000519.1 GCA_903970225.1 Actinobacteria bacterium 21-64-8
CGCGGGCAACGGTGCGGCCGGGCCGGTGATCGAGGCACTCACGGCGAAACTCCCCGGCGAGCACCACCTGCTGTTCTGCGAAGTCGACGGCCATTTTCCGAACCACCATCCTGATCCCACGGTCGACGCGAATCTGACACAGTTGCGTGAACGCGTGGCTAACAAGCACCTCGATTTCGGTGCGGCGTTCGATGGCGACGGCGACCGGATCGGCATCGTCGACGCGCAGGGCCGGGTGATCCGGGGAGACCAGCTGCTGGCGATCCTGGCCGAGGACTTGCTGCGCGAGGTGCCCGGCGCCACCGTGATCGGCGACGTGAAGTCATCCGACGTGCTGTTCGACCGGATCGCGGCACTCGGCGGCAAGCCGATCATGTGGAAGACCGGGCACAGCGTGCTCAAGTCCAAAATGAACGAAACTGGCGCTCTGCTCGCGGGCGAGATGAGCGGGCACATCTTCTTCGCGCAGGACTGGTACGGCTTCGACGATGCGCTGCTCGCGGCGATCCGCCTGATCGCGGCGACCGTGCGCTCGGGGCGATCCGTGACCGAGATGCGGTCCGCGATGCCCGAACTGGTCGATACGCCGGACTTGCGCTTCGAGGTGCCCGACGAGGCGAAGTTCGCGATCGTCACCCGGATCGCCGACCGGCTGGGGGCCGAGGGCATAGAGGTCGACACCACCGACGGCGTGCGCGTGCGGACCGCTCACGGCTGGTGGCTGCTGCGCGCGTCGAACACGCAGGCGATGCTGACGGTGCGCGCCGAGAGCAGTGATGAGGCGGGGCTGGCTCGGCTGATCGAGGCGATCGTCGAGGCGCTTGCGGGCGAGGGCGTGGCGGCGCCTCCGACGCTCACGCGAAAAGGGGGAGCCTGACGGCTCCCCCTCCCTCTCCAACGCCAACTCCAACTCCTGCGGATCAGCTGGCCTTGTTCGCATTCGATGCGGCGGCGGTTCCGGTCGCGGCCGAGGTTCCGCTGGTTGCCGAGCCCGCGTTCCAGCTCGAACCGGTGGTTCCGCGCACCGTCGAAGCGCCGCTGCGATCGTCGTTCACGCGCAAGTTGTTCTGCACGTGAGTTACGCCCGAGAGGCGGTCCACCGCATCCTCGGCGCGTCGCTTGGCTTCGCGGCTGTCGACACTGCCGTCGAGCGTGACTTCGCCCTTCTCGACCTTGACTGTGACATTGCTCGCATTGACGTACCGGTCGTGAGTCAGCGCATCGTTGGCGTCTTCGCGGATTCGCTCGTCGGAGCGCGTATAATCCGCCGGACCCCGGCCACTGTGGTTTTCACGGTGGTCCTGTTCGCGGCGCCGCGCGGCGTCCTGGTCACCGAACCAGCTTGCGACCTCGTCGCCCGCACGCGAAAGGAACCCGCGACTTTCCCCGAAGCTTCGCCAATCGTTGTATGCGCTGTCGGGAATGTAATCGCGGCCCGCCACCGCATAGCCGCGCGGATGGTAATCGCTGTTCGCGCCGCGGGTCACGTCGCCGAAGGACGAGCCGCGATGGCTGCCGCCATTGTCGCGGCCGCTGTAGCCCGAGGTCCGGCCGGTATAATAGCCCTGGCCGACCGAGCCGCCCGAAAAATCGCGGCCGCCCTGGTCCTCGGACGTGAAGCTGCCGAAGCGGCTCGACTGATCGTCGTAATAGCCCGTGCTGCCACCGCCGCCATAAGTGCGCTGTTCGCCGCGGCTGTCGCTGCCGAATTGACTCTCGCGGCGGGAGCGCGCCTGTTCGTCCTGCCGCAGGCGCTTGCTGCTGGCATCAGCGTAGCCATCGCCCGAATAAGAGCCGCTGCTGCCACCTTGCTGGCCGCTGCCGAAATCCCGGTTTCGTATCCGGTCGCCGGAGCCAGCCTGTCCACCGCCGTAGCTCTCATCGTGCCACTGCTGCGGCTGGCCGGGTGCATTGCGGTGCGCGTTGCGGTCTTTGCGATCGCTTTCGTTCCAGTCCGTCTGCGAATTGCGTGTGTCGCGTTCAGTCATGGTCTTCTCCATTCTGGCCGTCGGGATCATCCCTTGGTCCTCGCGCCGACAGCGAGCGCAGGACCGTTGCCCCCTTTGGAATGTGCTGGTTCAACGTGCCGGGGAACGCGATAGTTTCACGATCAGACGCGATCAAAGCTCGTTTCATCTCATTGATTAACCTGCTGATTCATAAGGGTTCCTCATATTATGACGGCTGCTTGTCGTTGCTAGAGCCGCGTTGCTTCTTGTGCGGCCAGCCGGCCCTCCCTAGCTCGTGTCCAGCCAATGAACGCCGCCCTCGTCCCACCCGAAATCGAGCAGTGGTTCACCGCGCGCAGCTGGGCCTTGCGCCGTCATCAACTGGAGATGCTCGCCGCCGCCGACGCGGGCGAACACGCGCTGCTGGTGGCGGATACCGGCGCGGGCAAGACGCTCGGCGGGTTCCTCAAGACGCTGGCGGATTTCACCCCTTCGCGCCTTGACGGCGGGCCGCCGCCCGAGGGGCTTCACACGCTCTATGTCTCGCCGCTCAAGGCGCTGGCACAGGACGTTCGGCGCAATCTGCTGACCCCGATCGAGGAGATGGGTCTGCCGATCACCGTCGAGACCCGCAGCGGCGATACTCCGTCCGATCGCAAGGCCCGCCAGCGCGCGCGGCCGCCGCACGTGTTGCTGACCACGCCCGAATCGCTGTCTCTGCTGCTCAGCTATCCCGAGGCGGCGACGCTGTTCGCCGGCCTCAAGCGCGTGGTGATCGATGAGGTCCACGCCTTCGCCACGGGCAAGCGCGGTGACCTGCTCGCGCTCGCGTTGACGCGGTTGCAGGGTCTGGCGCCCGACATGCGCCGCGCCGCGCTTTCGGCCACGCTGGCCGATCCCGACGAATATCGCGGCTGGCTTGCGCCTTGGGGCGAGATCGACACCGTGCGGCTGGTCATCGGCGAGGAAGGCGCAGCCCCCGACGTGTCTGTGCTGCTCCCGGACGAGGAGCGCCTGCCATGGAGCGGCCACGCCGCGACCTGGGCAGTGCCCAGGCTTTACGAGCTGATCAAGGCGCACAAGACGACGCTGGTGTTCACCAACACGCGGTTCCTCGCAGAATTCATCTTCGAGAAGCTGTGGGACGCGAACGAGGACACACTGCCGATCGGCATTCACCACGGCTCGCTCTCGGTCGAGGCGCGGCGCAAGGTCGAAGGCGCGATGGCCGACGGACGCCTGCGCGCGCTGGTCTGCACCGCGAGCCTCGATCTGGGCGTCGACTGGGGCGATATCGATCTCGTCGTGCAGATGGGCGCAGCCAAAGGCTCGTCGCGGCTGCTCCAGCGCATCGGCCGCGCCAATCACCGGCTCGACTGCCCAAGCAAGGCGATCCTCGTCCCCGGCAACCGCTTCGAATTCCTCGAGAACTACGCCGCGGTCGAGGCGGTCGAGGAGGGCAAGCGCGATGGCGAGCCGTTCCGCCCGGGCGGGCTCGACGTGCTCGCGCAGCACGTGATGGGCCGCGCCTGCGTCGGACCGTTCGATGGCGCGGAGCTGTTGTCGGAAATCCGCTCCTCGATGGCTTATGCCTGGATCGACGAGGCCGCGTTCGAGCGCGTACTGCAATTCGTCGCGACCGGCGGCTACTCGCTCAAGAGTTACGACAAGTTCAAGAAGATCACGCTGGGCCGCGACGGGCTCTGGCGGCTCACGCACCCCGAACATGCCGCGCGCTACCGGCTGAACGCCGGGATCATCGTCGATTCCGAAATGCTCGAGGTGCGCTTCCGCAACGGGCGCTCACTCGGGCGGGTCGAGGAATCGTTCGGTGCGACGCTCAAGATCGGCGACACCTTCCGCTTCGCTGGCATGGACCTCGAAGTCGAGGGCCTGCGCGATCTCGAACTGCTGGTGCGCGCGTCCAAGCGTTCGGCGACGATCCCCAGCTACACGGGCCAGCGCCTGCCGATCTCCAGCACGCTGGCCGACCGCGTGCGTTCGCTGCTCGACGATCGCAGCGGATGGGCGCGCTTTCCCGACGACGTGCGCGAATGGCTGGAGATGCAGGACTGGCGCAGCCACATGCCCGCGCCGGGCCGTCTGCTGGTCGAAAGCTTCCCGCATCACGGCAAGGCCTACACCGCCTATTATACCTTCGAGGGGTGGAACGCGAACCAGTCGCTGGGGATGCTGATCACCCGGCGCATGGAGGATCGAGGCCTCGCGCCGCTGGGCTTCGTCGCGACCGACTACACGCTGATCGTGTGGGGCCTGCATCCGGTCGAGGACCCCGCCGCGCTGCTCTCGCCCGATATCCTGACGCACGAGTTCGTCGACTGGGTGCAGCAATCCTACCTGCTGCGCCGGGCGTTCCGCGAAGTGGCGGTGATCTCCGGGCTGGTCGAGCGGCAGCATCCGGGCAAGCGCAAGAGCGGCAAGCAGGTGACCTTCTCGACCGACCTCATCTATGACGTGCTCAGGAAGTACGAGCCCGACCATCTGCTGATCGAAGCCGCCTGGGCCGACGCGCGCGAGCGGATGACCGATGTCGGCCGCGTCGCCGACGTGCTCGACCGCGCCGCGCGCGAGATCGATCACGTGCATCTGGAGCGGATCAGCCCGCTCGCGGTGCCCGCGCTGTCGATGATCGGCCGCGAGAACCTGCCGGTGGGCGCCGCGGACGACGAACTGCTGTTCGAGGCGGAAAGCCTCGCCGCGCTGGCGATGCGGCCGGAGTGAGGCGCGGGGAAGTCCTCCCATCCCCCCGCGTGCAGGGAGGAATTCAGCTCTTGATCGCCAGGCCCAGCCGTTCGCAGACCCAGATCCACAGCGCCTTGACCTCGGCGGCGGCTTTGCCATCGGGCTCGGCTTCCATCGCCACCGCGCCGGCCGCGGCGGCCTTGTGGAACGCGGCGCGCTCGCCGAAGCTGATCGGACAGATCTGCAGGCCGAGCCCCTCCACGAACGCGCTGCTCTCCGCGATCAGCCGGTTGGCGCGCGCGGGCACTCCGTTGAACACGACGTAAGCGAGCGTGTCCGCGTGCTGCACCAGCTCGGCGGTCGCCTGCACGGCGTGGAGATCGAACGCGCGCAGCCGCGTCGGGATCAGCACCAGATCGGCCGCGCGCACCGCCTCGCGCGTCGCGGCGTCGCCGTGCGGGGGCGTGTCGATCACCACGATCTCGGCGCCCGCGCGCACCGCTTTGGCGATCGTGCTCGCGAGCCGCACCGGCGGGCAGGTGATCACCTCGGGCTGGAAATCACCGCGCCAGTCACCCCAGGTCGCGGCGGTGGCCTGCGGATCGAGATCG
>CAJCHR010000520.1 GCA_903970225.1 Actinobacteria bacterium 21-64-8
AGGGGCGCCGCGGGCCACTGCCGCAACTGCCGCTTCTTCGACAGCCGCGTGCTGCCGCTGGAGGTGAGCCTGCCGCTGATCGCATCCTTAAGCTCGGTTCACGGATCGAGCCGGTCCGACGACGGGATTTGCCTGCACCACGATCGCTTCGTGAGCGCGGAGGCACGCTGCCAAGCCTACGCGGCCTAACCCTGGGATGGCTGCAACCTCAGCGGGAAAGCAGGAAAACCGCATGTTCCGCACGCCAGTTGGCGGCCGCGGGGGTAGTCTGCTTGTCACCGTGCAGAAACCATGATCCCTCGACAGTAATATTCCGCTCACGCATCAGCTCGCGAAAGTCGGTGACCGTAAGGTGATGAATATTCGGCGTCTCGTGCCAGCTTTCGGGCAGCAGCCGCGTCACCGGCATCTGCCCGTGCCACAGCAGCGAGACGCGCACGCGCCAGAACGCGAAGTTGGGAAAGCTGACGAACGCGCGCTTGCCGACGCGCAGCAGTTCGTCGAGCACCAGCGCCGGGCGATGCGCGGTCTGCAGGGTCTGGCTGAGGATCGCGTAATCGAACGCGCCGCCCGGATAGAACACGAGGTCGCGCTCGGCATCGCCCTGGATCACCGACAGCCCGCGCGCGACGCAGGCCTCGACGTTGCCCGGATCGATCTCCAGCCCGCGCGCATCGCAGCCGCGCTCGTCGCGCAGTTCCGCCAGCAGCGCGCCGTCGCCGCAGCCGACGTCGAGCACTGTGGCACCCGGCGCGACATGGCGCGCGATCAGTTCGAGATCGGGGCGCAGCGCACTCACCGCCCGAGGAACCCGGTGACCACCCGGTCGAGCGCGGGCACGTCGAGCAGGAAGGAATCGTGGCCGAACGGCGCGGAGATCTCGACGAAGCTGACCGGCGCGCCGACCGCGTTCAGCGCATGGACCATCCGGCGCGAAAGCTCGGTCGGGTAGAGCCAGTCGGTGTCGAAGCTGATCAGGCAGAACCGCGCCTTGGTGGCGCGGAACGCATCGGCAAGCAGCCCGCCGTGCTCCTCGGCCAGATCGAAATAGCTCATCGCTCGGGTGATGTAGAGGTACGAGTTGGCGTCGAAGCGCGTGGTGAAGCTCAGCCCCTGATGGCGCAGATAGCTCTCGACCTGAAAGTCCGCATCGAACCCGAAACTCTTCGAAGCGCGGTCCTGCAGCCGCCTTCCGAACTTCTGCGTCAGGCTCGCCTCGGACAGATACGTGATGTGCGCGGTCATCCGCGCCACCGCGAGGCCCGCATCGGGCGTGCTGGCGCTGCCGTAATAGTCGCCGCCCTGCCATGCCGGATCTGCCATCACCGCCTGGCGCCCGACCTCCTGGAATGCGATGTTCTGCGCCGGCATCGTCGCGGTCGCGGCGATCGCCAGCACCCGTTCGGGGATATGCGGCCAGTTCGCCGCGAGGCTCAGCGCCTGCATCCCGCCCATCGATCCGCCGACGACGGCGTGCAGCGTGGAGATCCCGAGCGCTTCCAGCAGCGCGACTTCGGCGCGCACCATGTCGCGGATCGTGATCACCGGAAAACGCATCGCATAAGCCGCGCCGTCGGGCGCGAGGCTCGCGGGCCCGGTCGAGCCCATGCAGCCGCCGAGCACGTTGGGACAGATCACGAAGAAGCGATCGGTGTCGATCGGCTTGCCCGGCCCGACCATCCGGTCCCACCAGCCCGGCTTGCCGGTGATCGGATGGCGGCTCGCCAGATGCTGGTCCCCGGTGGTGGCGTGGCAGACGAGCACCGCGTTATCGCGCGCCGCCGAAAGCGTACCGTATGTCTCATACGCGATACGCACGCCATCCAGCCGCTGGCCGCTGTCGAGTTCGAGCGGCTTGGCCAGCGTGAGCACATCGTTGGCGGTAAGGATCGCGGCGGTCGCCATGGTGCGCGCGGAATTGGGCGTGGGCGGCGGCGGTGTCAATCTCGCAACCGAAAGGCGCTTGACTCAATTCGACGATTAGCTAATCATCACATCATGAGTTCCGTCTTCAAGGCCTTGTCCGATCCGACCCGCCGCCGCGTGGTGCAGCTTTTGCGCACAGGACCGCTCAGCGCGGGCGAAATCAGCGATCGATTCAATGTCTCCAAGCCGACGATGTCTGCGCACTTCGCGGTGCTCAAGGAGGCGGATCTGGTGCATGCGGAAAAAGCCGGAAAGTCGGTGATCTACCATCTCAAGCTCTCGGTGCTCGAGGAAGCGCTGCTGGGCTTCGTCGATTCGTTCGGGCCAGGTGTTCAGGCGCCCGGCGTCAGGAAGGAGACTGCACGATGAAGAGGGAAACGATTGCGGGCCTCGCCTCGGGCGTGGCCATGGCGCTGGTCGTGCTCGGCGCGGCGTTCCTGCGCAAGCTGGGCCTGATCGACGGCGCCCTGGTAACGCGGGTGGGCTGCGGAATTACGGGCGTGTGGATGGTCTGGTACGGCAACCGGCTGCCCAAGATCGCCCTGCCCCTACCCCGCGGCTGCGCGGGCCGGGCGAGGCGCGTCTCGGCATGGTCGATGGTGCTGAGCGGGCTGCTCTATGCCGCGCTTTGGATATTCGCGCCGATCCCGGTCGCGACGGTCGGCGGGGTCGCCGTGGTCCTGGCAGGCATCGTCGTGACGCTAGCCTATTGCATGCGCGTCGGCCGCCGAGCGCGACCCTTGTCCTGACGCCTCGCCGGGTTCAAAGGGCCGCGGATGAGCACGCGTGCCCCCTCCCCCCGGCCCAAGCCGTGGATCGCCGATATTCATGCCTATGTCGCGGGCAAGTCCGCCGGCGCCGACGGGCGCCCGCTGGTCAAGCTTTCGGCCAACGAGAATCCGCTCGGCACCAGCCCCAAGGCGCTCGCGGCGCTGGCCGATGTGCGCATCCCGTCGCTGTACCCCGATCCCGACAGCATCGCGCTACGCGCCGCGCTCGGGAGCCTGCACGGCATCGATCCTGCGCGGATCCTGTGCGGCACGGGCTCGGGCGAACTGCTCGCGGTCGCAGCCAGCGCCTTCGCCGGGCCGGGGGACGAGATCCTTTACGTACGCTACGGCTTCTCGCTCTACGACATCGTCGCACGGCGCTCCGGCGCGACGCCGGTGATCGCGCCCGACAAGGATTACGGCACCGATATCGAGGCACTCCTGGCGCTGGTGACCGAGCGCACCCGCGTGGTGTTCGTCGCCAACCCCAACAATCCGACCGGCAGCTTCCTCCCCAAGGGCGAGATCGCGCGGCTTCATGCCGCGCTGCCGAGCGACGTGCTGCTGGTGCTCGACCAGGCTTACGCCGAATACGTCGCGCCCGAGGATGACGACGGCGGCCTCGCGCTCGCCGCGGCGGCGGCGAACGTGCTGGTCACGCGCACTTTCAGCAAGGCGTATGGCCTCGCCGGCGAGCGCGTGGGCTGGGCGACCGGATCGGCGCAGATTATCGAAGTGCTCAATCGCATCCGCGGCGCCTTCAACCTCTCGAACAGCGGACAGGCGACGGCGGTTGCGGCGGTCGAGGATCAGGCTTTCGTCGACGCCTCGCGCCTCCACAACACGCGTGAACGCGCGCGTTTCGTCGCGAAGCTCGATGCGCTGGGCAATCACGGCATCCGCTATGTGCCGAGCGAGGCCAACTTCGTGCTGGTGCTGCTGGAGGGCGCGCTCACCGGCGAGGCGGCATATACCGGGCTTGCCGAGCGCGGATACATCACCCGCTGGCTTCCCGGACAGGGCCTGCCGCATGGCCTGCGCATCACCATCGGCCTGTCCGATCACATGGACGCGATCGCCGAAGCCTTGCGCGAAATGGCGGAAACCGCGCGGAGTGAGGCAGCGTGAGTTTCGATAGAGTTGCGATCATCGGCCTGGGCCTGCTCGGTGGGTCGATCGGGCTCGCGGTGCGCGAGTATCTGCCGGGCGTCGTCACCACCGGTTACGATCTCGATCCGGCAGCCCGCGCGCGCGCCGCCGAACGCGGGCTGGTCGGTACCGTCAGCCAAACCGCGTCCGAAGCGGTGCGGGATGCCGATCTCGTAATCTTCTGCGTCCCCCTCGGCGCGATGGGGCCCGCGGCAGACGAAATCGCCGAGGCATTGCCCGAGAGCGCGGTCGTCAGCGATGTGGGCTCGTCCAAGCAGGCGGTGGTCAATGCACTAACCGAGGCGCTGCCCGGGCGCACGATCATCCCCGCGCATCCGGTCGCGGGCACCGAGAATTCGGGCGCCGATGCGGGCTTTGCCAGCCTGTTTCAGAACCGCTGGTGCATCGTCACCCCGCCCGAGCATACCGATCTCGTCAAGCTCTCCGCGCTGGTGAGCTTCTGGGAAGCGCTCGGCGCCAACGTCGAGATCATGGACGCCGCGCATCACGATCTGGTGCTCGCGGTGACCAGCCACCTGCCCCACCTGATCGCCTACACCATCGTGGGCACCGCTTCCGACCTTGAATCCGTGACCCGTAGCGAAGTGATCAAGTATTCGGCCGGCGGCTTCCGCGACTTCACCCGCATCGCCGCCTCGGACCCGACGATGTGGCGCGACGTGTTCCTCTCGAACAAGGAGGCGGTGCTCGAGATGCTGCAGCGCTTTACCGAGGACCTGACCGCGCTCCAGCGCTCGATCCGCGTCGGCGACGGCGACGCGTTGTTCGACCATTTCGCCCGCACCCGCGCGATCCGCCGCTCGATCATCGAGGAAGGCCAGGACGACGCGCGGCCCGACTTCGGGCGGACAGATCATAGGGTTGGCGGGTAACGGCACTGCGCAAACATCGGTTGTCGCTGCAGAGTGATATATCAACCGGGCCGGCGTTCCCAACCCATATCTAAGACGCCGGCCCGGGATCAACGGCGTCGATCGGTCCGACGCCGTAAGTCGTTAGATGATAGGATAGATCCGGGTCTGGCAGCCCCGATCTTCTAGCGCCTCTCGGTCCGTCCGCATCTTGCGAAGTCGCCTCGATGATCGCTCATAACGCTGATATGGTTTGTGGGTTGTCGCAATGACACGCGCCGCAGACAAACAGTACAGCAACGCAAATGCAATGCGTTTATCGCCGTCTTGTTCCGGCGCGACCAAAGAAAAATCGCCAGGCCCAAACTCGCCGCCTCTCGGATAGCGGCTACGCGCCCGGACAGAGGTGAATCTCTTGACGCAACTTGATTGCGCTATTGTGGGGCCCGCATTCACCAAGGCGCTCACCGACGCGCGCTCGATTGGCGAGCGCACGCCGGCAAACTCTCTGCTAATTAATGCCTTTCCCTCAGCCGCTGTTCGCGCGCCGCATCCCAAGCAGCTTTCTCTCGCAAGCGCTTTTCGTGTGCCACTTCCGCGGCCTCCCTCTGCCGCACGCGTTCAGCGTGACCAGCGTTAAACTTGGCTTCGATAGCCCCATTCACCCTTGCGCGCTTTTCGCGAGCAGCCTCTTCAGCAGGTAGCGCCTGGAGCCGTCTCTGATGGGCCGCCTCGGCTGCGGCCCTATCTCGCAAACGCTGTTCGTGCGCCGCTTCGGACGATACGCTGCCCTGGGCCGAGTGATCGTGAGCCCGGTCCCCGGACTGTGCAAAGGCGACTGCCG
>CAJCHR010000521.1 GCA_903970225.1 Actinobacteria bacterium 21-64-8
TCGCCGCCTGCCGTCTACCCTGAGCCTGTCGAAGGGCTGCTCTTCGCTTCGGGCCAGGCGCCTAGCCGCAAGAACAGTGCGATCCTTCGACAAGCTCAGGATGGACGGGTGGGTTTCAAGTCATGACGGTTAGCGGAAAAATCACTTAACTCGTTGATCTTCCACGATGTTGGAAACGTAATTTTAGTATCATTGCCCACAGGGGGCATGGTGAGTTCGCGCGCGCGTTTTCGCGTGAGGACGACGATGTCAAAGAGCGGGAGCCGCGCATCGTGCGACGCGCGACTGTCAGGATGACATACCGAAGCGATGTAGGAAAATGACTTCGTGGTCTTCTGACAGAATGGCGATAGTGTCATCCTTGGCGAGCCGGTGATCAATGAAGGTTTCTGTCTTAGCTGCAGCTTAGGTAGGTCTGACTGTGCCGTGGATCACGCTTTCTGAGACGCTCGAAGCTGCGACGCCGCCCTTGACGAACGGCGGGAAGAACCGATGGGCTCTGCAAATTGAAGGTGATCCCGACGATATCGATGACCTCGCGGCGGCGTTGAACGGCGCTAATGGCTCAGGTGGGCTGAAAGTTGATTATCTCGGAACGGTACCAGTTCTTACGTCTAACGAATGGGATGAAATAGATAAGTCTGAAGTGGTGCAGGCGATCGCCACAGCGGCACTCAACGACTGCGTGGGTTGCTTAAATTTTCTTAATGTCTGTGGGTTTTTGAAAATAGGTACAATTTATGAGCGCAAAGAAATCGGTCAGAGCGTACTAACTCGGTACTCCCATGTTAAGGTGACGGTCAAAAAGCCGATCCCTGATCGCGCATCACCCGCCAAATTTCAGGCTATCTTGAAAATGGCTCATGATTATGAGTGGTTTGCCGATTGTCTTGCGATCTATTATGAAGAACCGACTTTCTTTTCGATCTATAGGGCAGTCGAGGCAATTCGTCGTTTTTGTGGAGGAGAGCCCGCGCTCAAGTCTCGATCAGACCTGAATGGCTCCAAGCTTATCCATATAAAAACAGTTGCAAATCACTATAGGCATTCGCAGCCATCTTCGAAATCGAAGCCCAATCCATTTTATACATTAGATGAATGTGTCAAGGCAGTTTCTACTGCCATTGACAAAATTCTCAATGATGAAGTCAAGATTGACAATATCGCCAAGTAAAAAGGCTAAAAATTCCAAAATTATTGAAAATTTAGTTAAGTTAAATAGCATACCTTCTGTGATCGGACCAAGCTACTCATAATTGCCCCGGCCTCACCGCCGCATGCCCCATCGGCCCATGCCCGCCGCCGAACCCCGGCGCAGCCGCCAGCGCGGCGCGGACGTATGCGCGGGCGGTGACGATCGCCTCGGGCAGCGATGCGCCGGCGCCGAGGCGGGTCGCGATCGCGCTCGACAGGGTGCAGCCGGTGCCGTGCGTGTGGCGCGTGGCGATGCGCGGGGCGCGCCAGCGGAGCGGCAGCTCGCCCGGCCGGATCAGCCGGTCCTCGATCTCGTCGCCCTCGGCATCGCCGCCCTTGGCCAGGTAGGCGATCGCGCGCGCCGCCATCGCCGCGTCGCCGCCCAGATGGGCGAGTTCCGCGACGTTGGGCGTGGTCAGCGCCGCGCGCCGCATCAGCCGTTCGAACGCGGCGATCGTCGCCGTGTCGGCGAGCGGCGCGCCGCTGGTCGCGATCATCACCGGATCGAACACGATCGGCACCGCGATCCGCTCGAGCCGGTCGGCCACCGCGTTTGCGACGGCCGCGGACCAGAGCATGCCGATCTTGACCGCATCGACGCCGATGTCGGTCACGCAGGCATCGATCTGCGCGGAGACCATCTCGGGCGACAGCACCTCGACCGCGTGCACGCCCATCGTGTCCTGCGCGGTGATCGCGGTCACCGCGGTCATCGCGTAGCCGCCGAGCATGGTGATCGTCTTGATGTCCGCCTGGATGCCCGCGCCGCCCGAACTGTCCGAACCGGCGATGGCGAGGATGCGGGGCGGGGTCATGCCGCGGGGCTAGGGCGGTGCGCGGGCTTCGACAAGCTCAGCCTGAGCTGGTGTGGGCGACCGTCCCGCTACTCGTCACCCTGAACTTGTTTCAGGGTCCATCTCTCGCTGGGCCCCAGCCCCGCGAGTGCGCGCCTTGGCGACATCGACGAAGGAGCGCCCCTGCGGGGTGCGGAGCCCAGCGGAAGGATGGATGCTGAAACAAGTTCAGCATGACGGCGGTGTACCGTGCGGGTTTGCTTACCAAGCCCGCTCAGGCTGAGCCTGTCGAAGCCCGCGTACCGAAGTCAGCCCCGCTCACCCCTTGAAGTGCCGCTCGGTCGAGGGCGGGCTCGCCGCGTGGTGCTTCTTCGCGCGCGTCGGGCGGTCGGCGAGTTCGCCGCCGCAGTTGGGGCACAGATCGTCGAGATCCTCCGCGCAATCGGCGCAGTAGGTGCATTCGAAGCTGCAGATGAACGCGCCGGGGGCTTCGGCCGGAAGGTCCGTGCCGCAGCGTTCGCAGTCGGGGCGCATGTCGAGGGCCATCAGGCGGCCGCCCCCGCGCCTGTCGCTTCCGTCACCGCGTCGCAGATGCGCGAAACGGTGGCTTCGACTTCGCCCGCATCGTCGCCCTCGGCCATCACGCGGATCACCGGCTCGGTGCCCGAGGGCCGGATCACCAGTCGGCCCCGGCCGGCGAGCGCGGCCTCGGCGTCGGCGATCACCGCCTGCACATGCGCATTCTCCAGCGGCTTGCCGCCCGAGAAGCGCACGTTCTTCAGGAGCTGCGGCACCGGATCGAACAGATGCAGCATCTCGCTCGCGCGCTTGCCCGATTGGACCAGCGCGGCGAGCACTTGCAGCGCTGCGATCGTGCCGTCGCCGGTGGTGGCATGATCGAGCAGGATCATGTGCCCCGATTGCTCGCCGCCGACGTTGCAGCCGCGCGCGCGCATGCCCTCGAGCACGTAGCGATCGCCGACTTTGGTCCGGTACAGCTCCAGGCCCTGTCCGTTGAGGTAGCGCTCGAGCCCGAGGTTGCTCATCACCGTCGCCACCACGCCGCCGCCCGAGAGGCTGCCGCGCGCCGCCAGCGTGCTGCCGATCAGCGCCATGATCTGGTCGCCGTCGACCGGCACGCCCTGCTCGTCGACCACGATCAGCCGGTCCGCGTCGCCGTCGAGCGCGATGCCGATGTCGGCGCCGCTGGCGACCACGGTCTCCTGCAGCAGCGCGATGTGAGTCGAGCCGCAGCGGTCGTTGATGTTCTTGCCGTTGGGGGTGACGCCTACGGGCACGATCTCGGCGCCCAGTTCCCACAGCGCTTCGGGCGCGACCTTGTATGCCGCGCCGTTCGCGCCATCGATCGCGATCTTGAGCCCGTCGAGCCGGACGTTGTGCGGCAGCGAGCGCTTGACCGCGTGGATGTAGCGCCCGGCGGCATCGTCGATGCGCCGCGCGCGGCCGATGTCCTGCGAGGGCGCGAGCGGCTGCTCGACTTCGAGCATGGCCTCGATCGCCGCTTCGTCCTCGTCCGAAAGCTTGAAGCCGTCGGGGCCGAACAGCTTGATGCCGTTGTCCTCGTACGGGTTGTGGCTCGCCGAGATCATCACGCCGACGTCGGCGCGCAGCTCGCGCGTCAGCAGCGCCACCGCGGGTGTGGGCAGCGGGCCAAGTAGGATCACGTCCATGCCCACGCTGGTGAAGCCCGCGACCATCGCGTTCTCGAGCATGTAGCCCGACAGGCGCGTGTCCTTGCCGATCACCACGCGGTGGCGGTGCGAGCCGCGCAGGAAGCGCCGGCCTGCGGCCTGCCCGACCTTCATCGCGACGGCCGCCGTCATCACCCCGGCGTTGGTCTTGCCGCGGATACCGTCGGTGCCGAAGAACTGCCTTGCCATCGCTTCACCCTCAGCCCGCCCGGGGCGTTGTCATGCACTCGCGGGCAACGGTAGTGTCATGCGCGCGTTGCGGCAATGTACACGGACGGCAATGTACAGGGGCGGAAGCACGCGGATGAACGACAGCACTGCCGAGGCCTTGCCGGCGCGCGAGCCGATGCCCGAGATCCGGGTCCCGGCGCTCGCGACGCTGCTCGCGCTGTTCGCCGGCATAGCGCTCGGGCTGCTGCTGTCGGGTTCGGCCGCGCAGCGCGCGATCAGCGCGGTCGCCGCGCCGGTCGGCCTGCTGTGGCTGCACGCGCTGCAGATGACGATCGTGCCGCTGGTCAGCAGCCTGCTGTTCACCGGCGTGGTGCAGACCGTGGCAGCGGCGCAGGGCGGCGCGCTGGCGCGGCGCACGGTCGGCTGGATCCTGGCGCTGCTGCTGTGGGGCGCGGTGCTCACCGCGCTGCTGCTGCCGCTGCTGCTGGACTGGTTCCCGGTCCCGCATGGCGCAGTCGCGGCGCTGTCGGCTGGTGCAAGCGCGGGGGTGACGCCGGTGCCGGGCCTCAGCGCATTCGTGGGCGCACTGATCCCCGAGAACGTGCTCGACGCCGCCACCAGGGGCGCGATGCTGCCGCTGCTGGTGTTCATCGCGCTGTTCGCGCTCGGCGCGACGCGGCTGCCGACCTCGCAGCGCGACCTGCTGGCTCGGCTGTTCGCGTCGCTCGCAGGCGCGATGATGGTGATCATCGGCTGGGTGCTCGCGGTC
>CAJCHR010000522.1 GCA_903970225.1 Actinobacteria bacterium 21-64-8
GGCGGGATTGGTCGCCTTGCTGTCGTTGACGAACAGCACACCGTTCTGCTCGGCGACGCGCTCCATCCGGTGCGGCAAACCAAGAAAGCACTTGAGGCCTATCTCGATCGCCGTGTCATCGACACCGAGCCAGCGTGCCGCTGCGACCGCCGCGGCGGCATTGCTGCGGTTGTGCGGGCCTTGCAGCGAGGGCCAGTCCGATGGATCCCCGGGTAGCTCGATCCCATCGATGAACTGGAACGAGTGGCCCTCGGGAGCGAACCGGAGAACGTCATATTCAAGCTCGGCGACGTAATCGATCAGGGCGAGATGGCCGACCCCCTGCATCGCGAACAGTCGTGCTTTCGATTCCACGTAGGCTGCAAAATCGGGATAGCGGTCGAGATGATCGGGCGTGACGTTGAGCAGCATCGCCACGTCGCAATCGAGCGTGTGCGTCAGGTCGATCTGGTAGCTCGACAGCTCCAGCACATATGTTCCGCCCTCGGGAAGCGGGGCCTGCGAGAGGATCGGGAGGCCGATGTTTCCGCCCATCAAGGCCGGCTTGCCAGCGGCTTCCAGCAAGTGCGCGGTGAGCGCGGTGGTGGTCGACTTGCCGTTGGTGCCGGTGATACCGACGACCTGGCACGGTGGCAGCGTCCGGCGCGCCATCGCGAACAGCTCGATATCGCCGATCACCGGCACGCCCGCGATGGCGGCGGCTTCGGCGATCGGGTGGCGGTTGAGCGGCACGCCGGGGGAGACGACCACACCGTCGTATCCCGAAAGATCGCTGATCGCCGGGTCCGCCAGCTCGGCGCGGCCTTCGAGCGCGGCGCGCGGTTCCTCGCGCGCGTCCCACGCCATCACGTGCGCGCCGCTCGCCAGCAGCGTCTCGGCGGCGGCGAGCCCCGAGCGCGCGAGCCCGAGCACCGCGTAGCGCTGGCCGGCGAAGACGGGCGAGGTGATCATCGCGCCAGCTTTATCGCAGCTTCAGCGTCGAGAGGCCGACGAGCGCGAGCACGATCGAGATGATCCAGAAGCGGATCACCACGGTCGATTCCGCCCAGCCGAGCTGCTCGAAGTGATGGTGGATCGGCGCCATGCGGAACACGCGCCGGCCGGTGCGCTTGAAGAAGAACACCTGGATGATCACCGACGCCGCCTCGAGCACGAACAAGCCTCCGACGATCGCGAGCACTATCTCGTGATGCGCGGACACCGCGATCGCGCCAAGGGCTCCGCCCAGAGCGAGGCTGCCGGTGTCGCCCATGAACACCGCCGCGGGCGGCGCATTGAACCACAGGAACGCAAGCCCCGCGCCCATGATCCCCGCGCAGATGATCGCGAGTTCACCTGCGCCCGGAACGTGCGGGATGCCGAGGTAATGCGCGTAATCGACGCGCCCGACGAGGTAGGCGATCAGCGCGAAGGTGCCCGAGGCGATGATCACCGGCATCGTCGCAAGACCGTCGAGCCCGTCGGTCAGGTTGACCGCATTGCCCGCGCCGACCATCACCACGGCCGCGAACACGTAATAGAACGGCCCCAGCGGAATGTAGCGATCGGTGAACGGGATATAGAGGTGGGTGTTGATCTGGCTGACGATCAGCGCCGCCGCGATCCCCGCGACCACGAACTCCATCAGCAGGCGGACCCGGCCCGGAACGCCCTTGTGGCTGTATTTGGTGACTTTGTCGTAATCGTCCATGAACCCGATCACGCCGAAGCCGATCGTGACCAGCAGGCACGCCCAGACGTAGCGGTTGGCAAGGTCCATCCACAGCACGACCGACAGCACCAGTGCGATCAGGATCATCAGCCCGCCCATCGTCGGCGTGCCGCGCTTGGCCAGGTGAGTCTGCGGTCCGTCGGCGCGGATCGGCTGGCCCTTGCCCTGACGCACGCGCAGCATGTTGATGAAGCGGGGGCCGATCAGCAGGCCCACCACCAGCGCGGTCATCAGCGCCGCGCCCGCGCGGAAGCTCTGATACCGGATCAGGTTCAGCAACCCCGAGAAGTGGAACCATTCGGCGAATTGATAGAGCATCTTTAGGGGGCCGCGCCTTCCCGGTTGGTAAGGTCAGCAACGAGCGCGCCGAGGCCCACCGAGTTCGAGCCTTTCACCAGGACCGCGTCACCGCGCTCCAACCCGAATTCGCGCAAGGCCTCGCCCGCTTCGCGCACGTCGGCGCAATGGGCGAACGCGAAGCGCTTGCCAAGCGAGGCACGCACCGATTTCCCCAGTTCGTCGGCCTCGAGCGCTTCGGCGAGCGCGCCCATCTCGGGCCCGACGAGGATCGCGAAATCGATTCCGGCCTCGGCGATCGGCCGTGCGAGCGCGGCGTGGAACGCGGGGCCGTGCGCGCCGAGTTCCTTCATCGCGCCCAGCACCGCGATCCGCCGGCGCGCCGGCGTGGTGCCCAGCTGCGCCAGCGTCGCGCGCATCGAGGCGGGGTTCGCGTTGTAGCTCTCGTCGATCAGCAGCGCGGTGCCGCCGTTCGCGGCGATGTCGCTGCGTTCGCCGCGGCCCGGAAGGCCGGACATCTCGGCCAGCGCGAGGCC
>CAJCHR010000523.1 GCA_903970225.1 Actinobacteria bacterium 21-64-8
TCGCCGCACCGGCGCGGCAAGGACTTGGTTGGCATCTACACGGGGGAACGCCCCGATTTGTCCCGTGAGGTGCCCAGCTGGATGCTCGACGAGCGCTATTGCGCGGGCATGGCGCTAGGGCCGCCGACCATCAGTATCGAGGGGCTGAACGAACTGGTCGAGGTCCTCGCGTCCCTGAGGGAGACTCAGGGACCGGCTGCACAATCGCGTTCTTCGGTAATCAGGGAGAACGACAATGCGGAGAAGCCGGTGTCAGGGCCGAGGGCAGCTCCTTCTCGTGCTGGAACAGCAGAGTCCCAGGACGCCACTGGGGTCGAACCCGAGCGGGGTGGTCGAGGCTCTGGCCGACCTTCTGCTGGAGGCGATCGGCGCTGCCAGGCCACTCAAGACAGGAGGGGCAGATGAGCAGCAAGATCACCGCTGAACACCGCAGCCGCGCCGCCGTGGTTTACGTCCGCCAATCGACCATGGCGCAGGTCATGGGCAATCTGGAAAGCCAACGCCGCCAATATGACCTGGCGCGCGCGGCAGAGGCTGGCGGCTTCGCGTCGGTGACTGTTATCGACCAAGATCTCGGTCGCTCCGGATCGGGCATCATGGAACGGCCCGGCTTTGAGCGGCTGGTGGCGATGGTCTGTTCTGGGGACGTCGGAGCGGTCTACTGCATCGAAGCCTCTCGCTTGGCACGCAACGGACGCGACTGGCATCATCTGATCGACCTATGCGCGCTCGCCGGTGCCTTGGTGATTGATCCGGATGGCGCCTATGATCCACGCCTTGTAAACGATCGCTTGCTGCTCGGGCTGAAAGGCACGATGTCTGAATATGAACTAAGTTTGCTGCGTCAACGCGGTATCGCTGCCCGCGACTCCAAGGCGCGTCGTGGCGAGTTTCGGTTCATGCTGCCGCCCGGCTTCTGCTGGAGCGAGACGGGCCAGATCGAGATGGATCCGGACGAGCATGTGGTAGAGACGATCCGGCTCATCTTCGCCAAGTTCCGCGAACTTGGGAGCGCGCGCCAGGTTTTCCTGTGGCTGCGCTCGGTCGACATCAAAATGCCGGTTGTCCTGCGCAACATCGACGTCTGCAAGCTGACCTGGAAGGCGCCGGCCTATCACAGCGTCATGCAGGTCCTTCACAACCCGCTCTATGCTGGGGCCTATGCGTTTGGTCGAAAGGGGCAGCGGACGCGAATCGTCGACGGCCGGGCCCGCAAGGTTAGTGGCTTCGACAAGCCGCGGGACCAATGGAACGTGCTGCTGCGTGACCAGCACCCCGCCTACATCGGCTGGCAAGAGTATGAAGATAATCAGAAACTTCTGCTTGAAAACGCCCACATGAAGAAGCTCTGCGCGCGCAAGTCGGGCCGTGGCGGGCGTGCCCTGCTGACGGGGCTGATGCGCTGCGGTCGTTGTGGCCGGATGATGCGCGTCTTCTACGGCATGGCGAAAGGGGCCGCCCACCGTTACCAGTGCCGTGGTGACGACGCTCATGTGGGTGCTGGATTGTGCATCGGAATCGGCGGCGTCCGGGTCGATCGGGCAGTCGCCATGCAAATCCTCGAGGCGGTCTCGGATCGGGCCGTGGAGGCAGCTATCCTCGCGGCGGATCAAGTCGAGCGATCGAACACGGACGTGATTGCAGCTGTCGAACGTGATCTCGAAGCTGCTCGGTACGAGGCGTCTCTGGCGGCACGCCGGTACGAACTGGTCGACCCTGCGAAGCGCCACGTGGCCCGCGAACTGGAGGCGCGCTGGAACAGCGCGCTGGAACGGGTGGCCGAACTGGAGCGCCGGCTCACGGGTATTCGCGACGCGAAGGTGGCGCGTCCGAAGGTCGATCGCACGCTTCTGCTGCAGCTCGCTCAGGACCTCCCGGCGGCCTGGAACGCGCCCTCGAGCGACATGCGTACCAAGCAGCGGCTCGTCCGCATTCTGGTTCAGGAGCTCGTCTGCAATCTTGATGACGCAACGAATGAAGCCGTGATGCTGATCCACTGGACCGGCGGTCGCCACACGGAGATTCGTGTACCCCGCGTCAAGACCGGCCGATACCCGAGCGACATGGCTCCCACCGCTGTCGACGCCCTCCGCAAGCTCGCCGGCCACTGGCCTGATCGCGAGCTGGCCGTGTCGCTCAATAGGATGCGTTGCAAGAGTGGCCAGGGCGAAACCTGGACAACGGTTCGCGTCCGCGAGATGCGCGAACGACTTGGTCTTCCTGAGTATGATCCGGCCCGTGCTGGCGGCGAGATGGTCAGTCTCGGCAAGGCGGCCGAGCAGCTCGGCATCTGCGTGGGCTCCGCAAAAAGTCTTGCCCAGAAGGGCATTCTGCCGGCGACGCAGATCATGCCGGGTTCGCCTTGGCTCGTGCCCGCAGCGTCCTTGGTCTCCGAAGCCGTGCAGATAGGTGTGCGGCAAGTCGTCAGCCGCCGGCCGAAAATATATGAGGACTATCAATATGATAAGGCTATCCGGCTGCCCGGATTATAGAAGAGAGGCGCACAATGAAACGTGTTGGGGTGATCTGATCAAGGTTCTTTGGCATGACGGCCTGGGAATGTCACTCTACGCCAAACGACTGGAACGAGGCCGTTTCATCTGGCCCACGCCGGCTGACGGCGCGGTTTGCATTACCTGGGCGCAGCTTGGCTACATGCTCGAAGGAATCGATTGGCGCAATCCGCAGCGAACCTGGCGGCCTGCCAGCGCCGGTTAAATAGGCCAGTCTTCTTCGTATGAGTCTGCAAATTTCCTCTCCACACGACGCGAATCGGTGTGGTTGATTCGCGATGTGGACACCCCAGCCGACACACCCCTTCCCGACGACGTGGAGCAGCTGAAAGCCGCGCTTTTGGCTGAGCGCGCGATACGCCGCGAAGTGGAGGCGCGTGTCGCCGACGCCCAGGCGATGATCGAGCACCTCAAGTTGCGGATTGCGATGTTCGAGCAGCATCGTTTCGGCGCTTCGTCCGAACGCGGCCGCAAGATTCTCGACCAGCTCGAGTTGCAGCTTGAGGAGCTGGAGACCGAGATCGCCGAGGCCAAAGCCCGCGCCGCCACTGGCGAGGGCGAGCAGACCACCGTGC
>CAJCHR010000524.1 GCA_903970225.1 Actinobacteria bacterium 21-64-8
GCCGATATCGTGCGCCTCGCTTCGCCCGCCGCGACCAGCACAGGCAGCGTCGTCCCGCCCGAACTGCTGACCCGCCTGCCCACGCCTTATGGCTGGGACGATCTGATCCTCCCCGCCGACACCGAAGCGGCGCTGCGTGACTTCGCGCTGCAGGTGCGGCTGCGCGGTCCGGTGCTCGACGAATGGGGCTTCGATCGGCTGACACATCTGGGCTCGGGCTTGATCGCGCTGTTCGCGGGTCCCTCCGGCGTGGGCAAGACGATGGCGGCGCAAGTGCTCGCGCGCGATCTGGGCCTCGAGCTGTTCCGGATCGACCTCGCCAGCGTCGTCGACAAGTACATCGGCGAGACCGAGAAGCGCCTGCGCGCCGCGTTCGCCTTCGCGGAGCGGCCCGGCGTGCTGCTGTTCTTCGACGAGGCCGATGCGCTGTTCGGTTCGCGCACCTCGGCCAAGGACAGCCACGACCGCTACGCCAACCTCGAAGTCAATTATCTGCTCCAGCGGATCGAAACGTTCGAGGGCGTCGCGGTGCTCGCGACCAACCGCAAGAGCGAGCTTGATGCCGCCTTCCGCCGGCGCATCCGCGTGATGGTCGATTTCCTCGGCCCCGGCCCCGAGGAACGGCTGCGGCTGTGGCAACTCGCGCTTCCGGACACGACCCCGGCGGGCGCGCCGCTCACAGAGGGCATCGACCATGCGCTGCTCGCCGAGCGCATCACGCTGACCGGCGCCGACATCAAGGCGGCCGCGCTCGGCGCCGCGTTCCTCGCGCGCGCCGACGGATCGACGATCGGGATGCGCCACGTGCTTGCGGCGACCCAGCGCGAGATGTCCAAGCACGGCCAGACGCTGCGCCTTGCACTGGGCGAAGTGAAGGCGGGCGAGGTGAAGGCGGGCGAGGTGAAATCGGCATGATCGAGCTCGGCCGCCTCGTGTTCGACATTCCCGGGCTGACCACCGAGCGCGCGAAGCGCCTCGCGCGCCGGATCGGCGAGATCGCGGCGGCGCAGCAGGGGGACAAGCCGGGCATGGCAGCCAGCCCGGAGAAACTCGATGTGCTGATCCCCCCCGGCCGCGCGCTGAGCGACGAGGCGATCCTCGCCGCGGTCGCCGCCGCGCTTCGCACCCACGCGGGCTGACGCGATGGCGGGCAAATATCTGCGCGGCGCGCTGATCTCGTTCACCGAGAGCTTCCCGCTGCCGATCCCCAACCTGATCCTGTTCCAGTACAATCCGGAACAGCTCACCCACAACTGGACGCCGTCACAGACATCGCAGGTCGGCCCGCAAGGCACCGGCAATCCACTCGCGATCACCGGCGAGCCGGGCGAAAACTTCTCGTTCTCGGTGTTCATGGACGCGACCGATTCGATCGCCGACGACGGGCCGATCGGCGAAGCGCTCGGCACGGTCAGCGGCGTCGCGACGCGGATCGCGGCGATGGAGATGCTGCTGTTCCCGACCGCGTCGGACGGCAGCGGCCTGATCGGCACGATCAGTGCGGCGATCAGTGGTGGCGCCGCGCCGGACCCGGTGCGCACAGTGCCCGCGCAGCAGCTGCCCACGGTGCTGTTCGTCTGGGGGCCGGGACGAATCCTGCCCGTGAAAGTGAGCGCGCTCAGCTTTACCGAGACGCTGTACGATTCGCTGCTCCTCGTGCCCACCCACGCTCAGGCGCAAGTGACGCTGCAAGTGCTGACGACCGCCGAAGTCGCGCACGTCGACGGGCCGATCGGGATGCTTGCGCAAGGCGCTTACAAATACACCAAGACCGTGCGCGAGGCGCTCGCGCTCGCCAACCTCGCCAATGCCGTCGCCTCGGTGGCGGGCATGTTGCCGATCTGACCGGAGGAACACGCGATGTTCGACAACAATAGCCGCTATTCCGGGCTCGCGACGTACCAGACGACGACGCCCGACGGCCGCACGGTGGTCGCCACCACGATCCCGCTGCCGGGCGCGGAGGTATCCGCCGGCCTGCACCGGCGCGTTACCGGCGACAGACTGGACCTGTTGGCGGCGCGGTACCTCAACGATCCGACGACGTTCTGGCGCATCTGCGACCTCAACGCCGCGCCCGTCGCCGCATCGATCGAGGCGCGCGAGCTGATCGCCATCCCGAGCGGCAAGCGTCCGTGAGCACGGGGTTTGCCCTTCTTGCCGGCGGCAGCGCGGCCGACGATCTCGCCGACGCGATGCAGTCGCTCGAGATCGAGGAAAACGCGGATTCGCCGGGCGCTTTCGCGCTCAGCCTGCCGCTGTCCGCCAAGGACGGCGAGATCGACTGGGTCGGCGATCCGCGGCTCGCGCCGATGAGCCCGATCGCGGTGATCGCTCGAGGGAGCGACGGGCAGGACCAGTGCGTGTTCGACGGCTATGTCCTTGCGCAATCGATAAAACTCAAGCCCGGCGTCGCGGACTCTTCGCTGCGTGTCTGGGGCCAGGATGCTTCGTGGCTGATGAACCTCACCGAAAAGGCGCGCGAGTGGTCTGGGCTGTCGGACGGCGACGTCGCGGCGAGCATATTCGGTGACTACGGGATGACGCCGGGGCCGGACAACACCTCCGACGATACCCCGCCGCACACCGAGGACGGCCACACCCTGCTTCAGCGCGGCACCGACGCGCAGTTCCTCGCCCGTCTCGCCCGGCGTTCGGGCAAGCTGTTTCGCGTGACCAACGCCGATTCGGCCGACGCACGGATCGGCGTGTTCGCAAGGCCCAACCTCGGTTCGACACCGACCGTCACGCTCAACGCGACCGATGCGGTCAAGGCGAACGTCCAGGAGATCGAGATCGCCTGGGACGTGATGCGCCCGTCGAGCGTCAGCGGCGGCCAGGCGCTGCTCACCGGGAGCGATCCCGCGACGTCGAGCCAGACCGACAGCGGTCTCGCGGTGCTCGACGCGCGTCCGCTCGCGGCCTTCGCCGGCCAGCCGATGGAAGCGATGCTCACCGCGACGGTCGACGATGCGGGCGAGCTTGCGGTGCGCACGCAGGGGCTGCTGGTCGAGAGCGGCTTCTTCGCGCGCTGTACGGGCCGCGCCGATGCCTCGGGGCTAAGCGCGGTGCCCCGCGTGGGTCAGCTGGTGACGCTGGAGATGGCGGGCAGCGTGCATTCGGGATCGTGGTACGTCTGGAGCGTGCGCCACAAGTTGACGCCCGATCACCACGAGGTGAAGTTCGAACTGCTGCGCAACGCGGTCGGGCCCGCGCCCACGAGCGGTGGGAGCTTCGGGCTGTGAGCGCGGGCTTCGGGGCCGAGCCGAACATCGGCGAAATCGTCGAGCATCTGCGCTCGCGGTATTACGGCAAGTACCGCGGCACCGTCATCGACGTCGATGCGGCTACGATGCGGGTGAAGGCCAGCGTTCCCGCGATCGGGCCAATCGACCTCGGCTGGGCGACTGCCTGCGTCCCCTATGCCGGGCCCAACGTTGGCTTCACGATGCTGCCCGAAGTCGGCAGCGGGGTGTGGATCGAGTTCGAAGGCGGCGATGTCTCCTACCCGATCTGGGTCGGTGGCTATTGGCGCGCGGGCGAAATTCCGGCTGCAGCCGCCGATCAGAAAGCGATCTTCACCAACGCCGGCACATTCACGATGAACGACGGCGCCGGGAGCCTCACGCTAGAAGACGCGAGCGGCAACAAGCTCGTCGTCGATGGCAGCGGCGTGCTGGCGCAGGGTACCGGCGGCAAGGTCGCGGTGGGCGCGACCGTCAGCGTCAACGACGGCAGCCTGGAGGTCAGCTGATGGGCGCGATCCTCACCGCCTCGGCCACGATGATGTGCCCGCACGGCGGTCCGATCAGCGCGATCGTCAGCGATGCGAAGCGCGCCGCCGCGCGCCGATCCTGACCGCCAGCGACACGTTCATGGTCGCGGGCTGCGCGTTCGCGCCGGGCGGCGTTCCGCATCCGTGCGTCAGCGTGCGGTGGATCACCGGGAGCACGAAGACGACCGCGCACGGTGCGGCGGTGCTGTGCGTCGATAGCGTGGGACTGTGCGTGGCTGCGGATCAGGCCCCCCAGGGCCCGCCTGTGCTCATTCCGGCTCAGACGCAGGCGGTGGCGCTGTGATCCGCCGCGATCTCTCGCACCCGCTGCGCATCGTCGCAGGGCAGGCGCAGACCGCCGATTACACGAGCCATGTCGACCAGATGGTGCGTCAGGTATTGCTCACCGATCCAGGCGAGCGAGTCTGCCTGCCGACCTTCGGCGCGGGTCTGCGGCGGCTGCTGTTCGCGCCGATGGGCGGCGGCATCGAAGCTTCGGCCGAACTCGCGGTGCGCCAGTCGCTCGACCAGTGGCTCGGCGATCAGATCAACGTGC
>CAJCHR010000525.1 GCA_903970225.1 Actinobacteria bacterium 21-64-8
AGCAGCGCCGCGATGGCCGGAAGCTCCTGCGCGAACCGCGCGGCGAGACCCGCCTCATCGAGCGGCCCTTCGGGCGCGGCGGCAAGGAGGCGGGTCAGCGTGTTCGGATCGTGGTCCAGCTCGAGGTACGAGAGCCGGTCCCCCGCCGCGATCCGGCGCTCGGCGGCCAGGCTGCGCCCGACCGAGCGGCCCGCGATCGGGCCGAACCGCTCGAAGCTGCCGAAGAAGCGGTCGTGCCCCGAAATCTCGTTGGCGCCGACTCCCTGCTGCTGTCCGCGAGTCGACATCGCATCGATCAGGCGGCTGTCGCTGGAGCCCTCACCATCTCCCGGCGCCGGGAGAGCGCGGTCCTTGGCGCACGTGCCCGATGCGGGCGGCGCACGCAGCGCGGTGCCAGTCTCGTCGGTACAGAACCCGGCCTCGCGGGCCCAGCCGATATAGTCCTCGGCATAGATCGCGCCGGAGAGGTGATTGTGGAGATCGCCGCCCTTGGGCATCTCGCGCAGGAACAGCCGCAGCTGCAGCGGATCGTTGGCGATCGTATCGAAACGCGCGGCGACCTGGGCTTCCTGCGAGGCGTGAGCCGCCTGCCTGGCAAACGCGAAGTTCGCGGGAGCGGCGGCCACGGCGATAGCGAGGGCGGCCGTCACGATCCGCCTCACGAACCCGTCACGGGGATGCGTGGCTCGGCTGCCGAAGCGCGCGGCACGCGCGCCATGATACGCATCCGCACCATCGGCGGTAATGTCCCCTGCTTCGCGCCCATGATTGCAACTTGATGACTCAGGGCGTTTCGATCAAACGCAATGAATTCCATGACGCGTTGCAAAAATTAGCTAGGGCGAAGCCTCACATGCCTGCTTTCTCCCGTTTCCTGCGGTATTTCATCGCGGTCGGCCGGCTCGGCTCGATTCGCAAGGCAGCCGACGAGCTCAACGTCTCGGCGTCTGCGATCGACCGCCAGATCCTCAATGCCGAGGCCGAGATCGGCATGCCGCTGTTCGAGCGATTGCCGACCGGGCTCAGGCTGACCGCGGCGGGCGAGATCATGATGGCCGCGGGCGGTCGCTGGCAAAAGGGCCTGGCCGACGTGCGCGCGCAGATTGAGGACCTCAAGGGCCTCAAGCGCGGCCATGTCGAGATCGCGATCATCGATGCGCTGACCAAGGGCTACATCCCGCTGGCGATCCAGTCGGTGCAGGCGCGCTATCCGGGAATCACGATCGGGGTCAAAGTGATGGGCAACGCCGACGTGCGCCGCGCGATCGCCGATTCTGAGGTCGATTTCGGCATCTTCTTCGACCCCGATTCGTACCGCGATCTGACCGTGCGCGCGTTCGCCGAAGTCGTGCTCGGCTTCGTCACCCCGTCCGAGCATCCGCTCGGTGCGGTCAAGGAGGCGCGTTTCTCCGCCTGCGCAGGGGCGCCCGTGATCGTGCCCGGAAGGCCGCTCGCGGTGAGCCAGCAGATCGCGGTGCTTGAGGGCGCGCACCGCATGGCGCTCGACCAGAAGATCACCTCGGACAACATCCAGATGATCACCTCGCTGGTGATGCGCGGCATCGGCATCGGCATGCTGACCTCGCTCGACGCCGCCACCGAAGTGCAGGAGGGCAAGCTCAACTTCACCCGCATCTCCGACCCGATCCTGCGCCCGATGACGCTGGCGCTGTGCACCGCGACTTCGCGTCCGACCTCGTACGCGGCGGACATCGTGCTCGCCGAGATCCAGAGCGGGTTTGCGCAGCTGGCTTATGCGCCGGGGGATTAGACTAGAGCTTTCAGAATGCCGTAGCGTCCGGCCCGGTCAGCTAGCCTGCGCAGGCCGCCGCGAGGTGCTCGCCGGCGGATCGCGCGATCCGCAACTGGGCGCGGTCGGCGAAATCGAGCGCGAAATCCTGCGTCGGGCCCATGCTCACCATCAGCGTCGCGCCCTTGGTCAGGTCGCTGATCGACGCACTCGTCCAGTCGATCGTCCAGTCTTCCTTGCCCGAGATCAGGTGCGTCTGGCAGCGCGAGGTGACCGATTTCGCGACGATCCGGGGACCGGTCATCCCATACGCCTTCGCGCGGCCCGCGACGATGGCGGCGTCGAAGCGCGCACCTTCGACTTTGGCGTCGAAGCGCTGAGCCTGTGCGGGAACCGCGGTTCCAAGCACGACCATGACAAATGACGCAACCAAACCCTTCATCTGCATTCCCCCCGATACGAAGCGAACGCACAGTGCCGATGGTTTGGCGGGAAGGTCAAGGACAGTACCTGGACCAATGCCACCCAAGCGAGCGCTTGCCTTCCCCCGCGCTCCCGCTCCACAAGGCGCGAAACAAGGGAAAGGGATCGCGCCTGTGAGCGACAACACACCGCTCGACGGAGCATGGAAGATCGTGCTGCTGATGAAGCGCAAGCCGGGGATCTCGGTCGAGGATTTCCGCGCCTATTACGAGACCCGCCACGCGCCGCTGGCCGAGCCGCATTCGGCCGGCGTCAAGCGCTACATCCGGCGCTATCTGAACCCGCAGAACCATCCCGAAACCGGCCCCGGCGGCGAGCTGCCGTACGACGTGATCACCGAGCTGTGGTTCGAGGACAAAGCGACGTACGACGCGACGCTCGCTTACGTCACCACCGCGATCATGCCCGAGCACATCATCGCCGACGAACTCAACCTGTTCGACCGCGCTTCGTTCAAGATCGCGACCTATACCGAGTTCGAGTCCGACCCCGCCAAGCTCGGCGCCGCCATATGAGCAAGCTGACGTTCGGCTATCTCTGGGACTTCCGCAATCCGCCGCAGTGGAGCCGGCCATGGAGCGAATTCTACGGTGAGACGCTCGACCTGATCGCCTGGACCGAGGGCGTCGGTATCCACGGCGCGTGGATCCCCGAGCATCACCTGGCCGACGACGGCTACATCCCCGCGCCCAACCTGATCCTCGCCGCGATCGCCGCGCGGACCCGTACGATCCGCATGGGCAGCGCGGTCGCGCTCGCGCCGCTCTACGATCCGGTGCGCTTCGCCGAGGAGTGCGCGGTGCTCGACATCCTGTCGGGCGGGCGGATCGAGATGGCGCTCGCGATCGGCTATCGCCGCCGCGAGTACGAGGCGCTCGGCGCACCGTTCGGCAAGCGCGGCAGGCGCTTCGACGAATTCCTCGAGATCGTCACGAAGCTCCTCGCGGGCGACACGGTCACGTTCGAAGGCGAGCATTACCGCATCGCTGGCGCGAAGCTGGCGCCGCCGGTGGCGCACAAGGTGCCGCTCTATATCGGTGGCTTCGCCGACAAGGCGCTCGACCGCGTGATCCGCTACGCCGACGGGTATTTCGGCGATCCCGCGAGCAGCCAGAAGCTGGGTGCGTCGATGACCGAGCGCGGTCTCGATCCGGCGACTCTGCCGGTGCGCGTGCCCGATCTCTACACTGCGATCGCCGACGATCCCGAGGCGGCGCTGGAGGAACTGGCGCCTTATTACCACCATGTCGCGGCAAGCTACGGCGCGTGGGCGGTGGAGGACAACGCGCTCGGCGTGGATACGCCCGCCTTGCAGCCGATGACCCTTGACGCGTTCAAGGCATCGAACATGCTGCGCATCCTGACGCCGGAAGACGCGATCGCAAGACTGCACGACCTGCGGGAGCGCACGCCGGTCGAGCACGTCATGTACATGCGTCCGCCAGGGCTTTCGGCCGAGCGCTTCCGGCACTACGCCGGGGTGCTCGCGGAGAAAGTGCTGCCTGCGTTCGCATGATGGAAAGACGGCGGAGAAGCCGGGAGAGTTTGGGAGAGAATGATGGGCGCACGTCTGCACGGGAAACTGCCGTCATGGGCGATGATCGCCGCGCTGGTGTTCGCAGCGCCGGCGGCACTGCTGCTGCGCCCGGCCCCCGTGGCAGCCGACCCTACGACGGTCGACGCCAGCATCCTTGCCGAAGCCGGGGACCGGCTGTTCCCCGAAGGCAAGCAGATCTACCAGGCGAACTGCGCCGCCTGCCATGACCAGGGCCTGGGCCGCGCGCCGCAGTTCACGATCCTGCGCTACATGTCGCCCGAGGCTATCCACCGCGCGCTGACCAGCGGCGTGATGCGCGCGCAGGCTGCCGCGCTCACTGACGACCAGAAGATCCAGGTCGCGCAGTTCCTGTCGAGCCGCAAGCTCGCCCCAGCCACGGCGCCCGTGCCGCTGACGCTGTGCAGCGGCAAGGCGGCCGCGTTCGATCGCGCCGAGCCGCCGGTGTTCGCAGGCTGGGGCCTCGATCCGGCGGGAACGCACGCGATCCCCGCCGCGACCTCTGGCCTGAGCGCCGCCAAAGTCGGCAAGCTGAAACTCAAATGGAGCTTCGGCTTCGACGGGAGCGAGCGGATGCGCTCGCAGCCCGCGCTGGCCGGCGGCGCGATCTTCCTCGGCAGCCATACCGGCGACGTCTTCGCGCTCGACCGCGAGACCGGTTGCGTGCGCTGGCGTTATCAGGCGGCCGCCGAAGTGCGCACCTCCGTGGTGATCGCGCCGTGGCACGCGGGCGACGCTGCCGCCGCCCCGCTCGCGTACTTCGGCGACGTGCGCGGCGCGGTCTATGCGCTCGACGCGTTCACCGGCAAGCTCGTCTGGAAGATCGCCGCCGACGCGCATCCGGCCGCCGTGATCACCGCCGCGCCGTCATTGCATGACGGCACGCTGTATGTCCCCGTCTCCTCGCTGGAAGAGGCTTCGGCCACCGCGCCCGGGTACAAATGCTGCACGTTCCGCGGTTCGGTGCTCGCGCTCGACGCGGCGACCGGCGCGGTCAAGTGGCGTACGTGGATGGTGCCCGAGCCCAAGCCGCTCGCCAGCAAGGACAGCGACGAGCACTTCGGCCCCTCGGGCGCAGCGGTGTGGAACAGCCCGGCGATCGATCCCGCGCGCGGCCAGCTGACGATCGACACCGGCGACAACTACACCCACCCGGTTACCGATTATGGTGACGCGATCCTCGCGCTCGACCTCGCGACCGGCGCCGTGCGCTGGCATTACCAGGCCACGAAAGGCGATGCGTGGAACGTCGCCTGCATGATCCCGGGCAACACCAATTGCCCCGAGGATGCGGGCCCCGACTTCGACTTCGGCGCCGGCACCGTGCTCGCCAAGGGCAACGACGGCCGGGACGTGATCCTCGCCGGGCAGAAATCGAGCTTCGTCTACGGGCTCGATCCGGATAGCGGCAAGCTGCTGTGGCAGACCCGGCTCGGGCGCGGCGGCGCGGCCGGCGGCGTGAACTTCGGGATGGCAGCCATGAACGGCGCGGTCTACGCGCCGGTCTCCGACATGCCCACCGGCAAGAGCGACGTCCCCGGCCGACCCGGCGTCCACGCGCTCGACATCGCGACGGGCAAAGAACTCTGGTACAGCCGCGTCGGCTCCGATTGCGACCACGCGCCGCGCGGCTGCCTCGCGGGTACCAGCGGCTCGCTCTCGGTCACGAACGGCCTGGTCATGGTCGGCGCTGACGACGGGCGGGTGCTGATCCTCGATGCGAAGGACGGCACGACGCTTTGGTCATACGACACCACGCAGCCGCTTCGGACGGTCAACGGCGTGCCCGCGCACGGCGGCTCGATCAGCGGCGGGATCGCGCCGATCGCCTACAAGGGCGAGCTGATCGTCGCATCGGGCTACGGCTTCGGCGCCAAGAAGGCCGGCAACGCGCTGCTGGTGTTCGCCGCCGAATGACGCTGCTTCCGGAAGACTGGTTGTCCGAAGCCGATTTCGCTCGCGGCGCTGCGACCAAGGTCGAGATGCCCGCGCATCCCGATGCCCTGATCGCCGCGGGCCCCGAGCGCCTGACCGCGATGTTCCGCGCGTTCGGCTCGTTGCCCGCGGACAACGCGGTGTTCCGCATTGCCGAGACGCGTGTCTTCCCGGGCGGCAATTCCGGGCTCAAGCTGATGCTGACGGTCGATTATATGCGTGACGATCCCGCGCTCGACCGCGAGCTGTTCGTCAAGTTCTCGCGCGATTTCACCGATCCGTTCCGCGACCGCCGCCGCACCGAACTGGAGGCCGAAGTGCGCCTTGCGCAGCTGGCGCGGCACCCCGACTTCCCGGTGCCGGTGGCCAGGCCCTACTTCGCAGACTTCGATCCGGTCTCGGGCACCGGCGTGCTGATCACCAGCCGCATTCCGTTCGGCAGCGGTGCGGTCCAGCCGATGCGCACCAAGTGCCTCGATCATGAACTGCCCGAGCGGATGGACTATTACCGCGCTACGGTGATCGCGCTCGCCCGGCTGACCGCAGCAGCCAAATCGGGGCGTCTGTCACCGCAGCTCGAAGAGCTGTTCCCGTTCGACCGCGCCGCCGCCGAAGCCGAACTGCCGATCCCCGGCACGCCCGATGAGGTGGAGGAAAAGGCCCGCGCGATCGCCGCTATGGTGCGCGAGGCGCCGCGGATCTTCCCGCCCGAAGTGGCCGCGCCGGCATTCCTCGACCGCTTCCCCGCCGAAGCCCGCCGCTTCGCCGAGCACGAGGCCGCGGTGAAGCGCTTCCTCTATGCGGACCTCGACTATGTCGCGCTCGCGCACTGGAATTCGAACATCGACAATGCCTGGTTCGAACGCGGCGCGGATGGCACGCTGACGTGCGGGCTGCTCGACTGGGGCATGGTCCGCCCGATGAACCTGGGCATATCGCTATGGGGCGGGCTTTCCGCGGCGAGCCCGGACCTGTGGGACGGAGGCGTCGAACCGCTGCTCGCATTGTTCATCGCGGAATGCGCCGCTCAGGGCGGCCCGCGCCTCGATCCCGAACGGCTCGCGCTGCACTTCGACGTGTCGGTGGCGATGATGGGCCTCGCCCTGATGCTCGACGCGCCGACGCTCGTGGCCCGCCGCCTGCCGGACTTCGTCGAAGCGCAAAACCGCCTCGACCCCGCCCTGCGCGCCGACCAGGTCGGGCACGGGTTCCTGCACGTGTTCACGGCGTTCCTGGAGCTTTGGGCGAAGCGTGATTTTGGTGCGGCGCTGGGAAAGGTACTCAGCGCCTAGAGCGAAGTGCTGGAAACCTGACTCACCAATACCGTCTACCCTGAGCTTGTCGAAGGGCTGCTTTTCTCCTCGCCCCACGCACCAAGAGAAAGACAGCCCTTCGACAGTCTCAGGGCGGACGGAACGGGGTGTTCTTCAGATTTTCGCAACGATGCTAGTTGGTCGATGGTCGCCATTTGGAGAACGTGACGAGCCTGCCGCCCTGCGCGCGCCGCACATGCCGCGCGTCGGGAATAAGCGCCTCGGCATTCGGATCGTCGCTCGGGTTCAGTTTCCACGATTCCGTGCGCTCGTTGTCGAATACATAGCCGCCCGCACGAGGCTCGAAGCGAAACGTGATGTAGTCTGTCCAATGCGCGCCACACGCGACGCTGTTTTCGACCGTGAAATAGGCGCCTTTGACCGCGATGTGGTGGTCTTCGAACGGATCGCAGCCGTTCCCTGCCAGTCCCGCGCCGTCCGCCGCCGCGACGACTCCGTCATTGCGGCCAGCCAGCACGTAGGCACCATTCGATCCGAGGTCGAAAATGAGCAGCGGCCGATCGGGCGCCGCGCCTCCGGACGAAAGGTAATGCTCGCTGGGCAATTCCTTGCGAGACCGAAGGGCCACGATCAGAAACCGGCGAGCGCCGACTGTCGCTGTCGTCGATGTAAGCACGCCGTAGCCAGCGGGGAGTTGCCGCAGAACGGCGCCTGGCAGATCGCCGGCAACCGCGGCCGATGTGCTGACGGCCAGTAGCGCCACGATCGCGGTCCGGAACGAAATCACCATGCCATTGCTCTTCGGATGTGGTGCCGCGCGGGCCGTCTTCGCAGCGAGGCCGGCCGCCCCGTCACCAGAGACAAGGCGAACGCCTCTTAAAGCGGCGATCCGTCCTTATCCCGATAGATCTCCCGCCGCCCGACATGGTTCGACGGGCCGACGAACCCGTCCGCCTCCATCCGCTCGATCCATTTCGACGCGGTGTTATACCCAACGCCCATCTGGCGCTGGAGCCAGCTGGCGCTCGCCTTCTGGCTTTCGAACACCAGCTGGCAGACCTGGCGGTACTTGCGCTCGTCGGGCGCGTCGGAGGCGGTGGCGTCGAGATCCTCGAAGCCGAACGAGCCGTCCTCGGGCTCCTCGGTGACCGAATCGACGTAGTCGGGCTTGCCTTGCGCGCGCCAGGCTTCGGCGATCGCCTCGACCTCTTCATCCGACACGAACGGGCCGTGGACGCGGCGGATCGGGTCGGTCGCGGGCTTGTAGAGCATGTCGCCCTTGCCCAGCAGCTGCTCGGCGCCCTGCTCGCCCAGGATCGTGCGGCTGTCGATGCGGCTGGTCACCGCGAAGCTGACGCGCGTCGGCAGGTTGGCCTTGATCACGCCGGTGATGACGTCGACCGACGGGCGCTGAGTCGCCATGATCAGGTGGATGCCCGCGGCGCGGCTCTTCTGCGAGAGGCGCTGGATCAGCACCTCGATCTCCTTGCCGCAGGTGACCATCAGGTCCGCGAGTTCGTCGACGATCAGCACGATCTGCGGCAGCGTCGCATAGTCGAGCTGGCGCTCCTCGTAGAGCTCCTCGCCGCTGTCCTGGTCGAAGCCGACCTGGATGCGCCGGCCGAGCGGCTTGCCCTTGGCGGCGGCGCTGCGCACCTTGTCGTTGAAGCCCGCCAGGTTGCGCACGCCGATCTCGCTCATCTGGCGGTAGCGGCGTTCCATCTCCTCGACCGCCCACTTCAGTGCGCGCACGGCCTTGGCCGGCTCGGTCACCACCGGCGAGAGCAAGTGCGGGATCTCGTCGTAGCTCTTGAGTTCGAGCACCTTGGGATCGATCAGGATCAGGCGGCATTCGGACGGGCGGAAGCGGTACAATAGCGACAGCAGGATGCAGTTGAGCCCGACCGACTTGCCCGAGCCGGTGGTGCCCGCGACCAGCAGGTGCGGCATCGCGGCAAGGTCGGCGATCACGGGTTCGCCCGAGATGTCCTTGCCCAGGATGATCGGCAGCGCGCCCTTGTGCATCTGGAATGCCTGGGAGCCCATCAGCTCCTTGAGCACGACCATCTGCCGATCCTCGTTGGGCAGCTCGATGCCCATCACCGTGCGGCCGGGGATCGAGGAGATGCGCGCGGACTTGGCGCTCATGTTGCGCGCGATGTCGTCGGCGAGGCCGATCACGCGGCTGGCCTTGATGCCCGGCGCGGGTTCGAGTTCGTACATCGTGACGACCGGGCCTGTGCGCACCGCGGTGATCTCGCCCTTGACGTTGAAGTCGTCGAGCACGGTTTCGAGCAGCCGCGCGTTGCGCTCGAGCGCGAGCTTGTCGAGCTTGGGCAGGGTGCTCGGCGGCGGATCGGCGAGCAGGTCCAGGCTGGGCAGGTCGTACTCGTCGAACAGATCGCCCTGGCGAGTCTTGGGCGTGAGCTGGGTCAGGCGCGCGGGGCTGCTCGGGTCGGAGATTTCGGGCGCGCGGCGCGAGGGTTCGGCCTCGATCGGCGTGGGCGCCCTGGACTTGCGCTTGCGATCGGGCGCGGCGAGCGGCTGCGCGGCGGTGAAGCTGTCGACGGGAGCCGACCGGTGCCTGCGCGGCAGAGACAGCCGGAACGCGAGCAACGAACGCCAGTCCACCGCGAACACCCGGCCCGCGAGCGCGGTCCCCAGCGCAAGGAAGACCAGCGCCGCCGCAAGCGTCGCCCAGCCCCGGAATGCCGCCGGCAGATACGCGGCGCCCGTGTGGACCGCACCGGCGCCGACCAGCCCGAGGAAGCCGCCCATCGAAGCGGGCAGGGTTCCGCCCGGATGCGTGAAGACCAGCGACAGCACCGTCGCGAAAAACATCATCGCGATGACCAGCAGCAGCGCCGGACCCCACCAGCGCTGGTGAAGCGCAGGCTCGAAATCGCCGTCCTGCTCTCCGGCGAGCCGCCACAGCCGCCGCGCGCCGACGTAGAGCAGCGGCACGATCAGCGCCGAGACCGGGCCGAACAAGGTCAATGCGGTGTCCGCCGCCCACGATCCGGGCACGCCCATCCAGTTGTGCACCTCGGTGCCCGCGGCGGTCGAGC